>NZ_JAZBJZ010000038.1:0-43213 GCF_036349135.1 Tumidithrix elongata BACA0141 | reverse complement strand
TCTCGCCTTCTAACTGTTTTGTTATTATCTATTATTTCCAAACAAGTCTATTGTTAAGTTGGTGCTAATCGAGAAAGTAAATGCAATTCTTTGTTGCTACAGGGATGAATTCAATATGAGAATCGAATTTCTATGCCTCTGAACCCTAACCTAACTGAGAAGTTGCTATTGCGATAGTGCGGGTTACCGCCCTATCTATGGTTTTAAGGTATCCCAATTTTTAATTAATGTCAGTTCGGGATAAGAAAACCTGAAACGCTATACATCCCAAGGATCCCCCCCAACCCCCCTTGAAAAAAGGGGGGAGAACCCACTTGTATGCCCGATAGGGCAGGGGGATCAAACCCCTCGGTTCCAGCAAGTCGGCGCGGCTTACTTTGTTCCGAAATCCTTAACCGAACTCAGGTTCAATTAAATTGCCAATCGATAAAAATCAAATTTCTGTACTTCGCTATACAAAAAGAGGGATCTTAAAATATTCAATCGCTTCTAATATTCCCCAAGCGTAGGCTGATGGCGACAAATACCGATAGGGATGAGAATGAAGTTGCTGCCACGCTAGAAGCTCCTGTTGAGAATTACGAACGATCGCACCCAATGTCATTTGTTCAAACATAGCAATATCATTCCCTGAGTCTCCACATACAAGCGTAGACTCATGGGGGATCTGCAATTTATCTCTTAAATAATTGACGGCTTTCCCCTTTCCACTATCCTTCGGCAAAATATCCAGATCGCGATCGCTACTAAAAATTATCTGGGCTTTAATTCCCGTTTGGTCTAGTCGATTCTTTAATTCCTTAACGATCGCATCATTATTCTCGGAGTCCAATAGGTAACTAAGTTTCCATTGATTTTGTTCGCTTTGAGGTTGCGGTAACAGTTCGGGCATAGACTTAGTAAGAAGCGCGATCTCATCTCGTTCCCAACCCCGTGATATCTGCTCGGCCCATTTCCGATCTAAAGTATTCTCAAAATAAATTTGCGAACCAACACCTGTCACAAGGTAATCTGGTTCTAACAGGGATTGACCCGTTCTTTTTAAAAAATCCTTACAAAGTTCTTGATAGGAAACCAGCGATCGCCCCGTTGCATAGACCAGATAGACTTGCTCGCGAGCAGAAGCTAGTTTCTGGTTTAAGGCGATCGTTGCCCGATCGTCGCCAATTAAAGTATTGTCTAGGTCTGTGGCTAATAGAAATTTCATACCGTTGGTTAAAAGGATGTTTTAAACTGTTTATAGTGAAGCCACATCCATCCTACGTTACCAGTCGAGAACCTCAGAACAAATGACTCATTCCCATAGCCACCATAGTCATCATAATCACCATACCCCAAAGAATTTTAACCGAGCCTTTGGCGTGAGTATTGCACTCAATATCGGATTTGTGATTGTTGAGGCTATCTATGGAATTCTGGCAAATTCTCTAGCATTGATTGCCGATGCAGGACATAATCTGAGTGATGTTCTGGGGTTGCTACTGGCATGGGGAGCGAGTATTCTGGTGCGTCGCTTACCGACCCCACACCGTACATTTGGATGGCGACGCTCTTCGATTTTGGCAGCCCTCCTCAATGCTAGTTTTTTACTGATCGTATCGGGTGGGTTGGCATGGGAGGCAATTCAACGGCTACACGAATCCCCCACTGTGGCTGGAAACACGGTGATTATCGTGGCATTGATAGGAATGGCAATTAATGCGATCAGTGCTTCCATGTTCTTTGTCGGTCGTAAGGGCGATCTGAATATCCGAGGAGCTTTTCTCCACCTTGCCGCCGATGCTCTCGTGTCTCTGGGCGTTGTAATTTCTGGAATTGCGATCGTGTTGACGGGGTTGCATTGGATCGATCCAGTTATGAGCCTACTTGTGATTGCAGTTATTGTTTCTGGCACATGGCATCTCTTTCAGGAATCTAGCAATTTGATCCTCGATGCAGTTCCCGATGCGATCGATCCGCTAGCAGTACGAACTTATTTGGCTCAACTTGCAGGAGTGTCTGAGGTTCACGATTTGCATATCTGGGCGATGAGTACCACTGAAAATTGCCTTACAGCTCACCTGATTGTACCCACAGGGCATCCAGGTGATGAATTTCTCCATAAACTTTGTCACGATCTGCACGATCGCTTTGATATCGACCATGCCACCATCCAAATCGAGTTGGGGGACTCGCATCATACTTGCACGCTGGCTCCAGATCATATCGTTTAAGAATGGTTAATTAGGAATACAACACGACTTCATGAAAGAAAAATCAGTAATTCAATTGGCTCGATCTCTGTTTTATGAGAAGGCGCTAGTTAAAGTAGATGGAGCGTATGTCGGGGCGATCGCTTCAATTCCCAAAGATGCTAATGCCCAAGACTTGAACTATAGCGAGATTTTTATACGGGACAATGTTCCTGTGATGATCTATCTGCTGCTTGATGGCAAGCATGAGATTGTGCGGCACTTCTTAAATACCTGCTTAAAATTGCAAAGTAACCATTTTCAAACGCAGGGAATATTTCCAACCAGTTTTGTCGAAATAGAAGGGAAGTTAGTTGCAGATTACGGACAAAGGGCGATCGGTAGAGTTTGCTCGGTGGATGCCAGTTTGTGGTGGGTGATTCTAGCTTACATTTATGTCAAGCGATCGGGCGATCGCGCTTGGGCAGCGAGTTCGGAAGTACAAATAGGAATCCAGAAATTCCTCAATCTAATTCTGCATCCATCTTTTCGGGACTCTCCCACGCTATTTGTGCCTGATGGAGCATTTATGATCGATCGCGCCTTAGATGTTTGGGGCAATCCATTAGAAATACAGGTGCTTTTGTATGGTGCGCTTTTGAGTGCGGTGGGATTGATTCAAATCGATTTGACTGAAAAAGGCTATGTCACGCCTCAATCGAGAGTTCTTAAGGGGGATCTGGAAAATTCTTTTGAGGCTCAGCAGATTCACCAACGTTCCTATGCGATCGCTTGGTTGACGAGGCTTAGAAACTATATGCTCAAACAATATTGGGTCAATTCCAAAATCATCCAAACCCTGCGTCGTCGTCCTACCGAAGAATATGGCGATCGCGTAGCCAATGAATACAACATTCAAACAGAGATGATTCCCCACTGGCTCCAAGATTGGCTTGGCGATCGGGGTGGATATCTCGTTGGCAACATTCGCACGGGCAGACCTGATTTTCGCTTCTTTACCTTAGGAAATTGCCTTGGTGCAATTTTTGACCTGATTAGTCCTGCCCAACAGCGATCGCTGTTTCATCTCATGCACCAAAATCAAACAGCGCTATTTGCCCAAATGCCTCTCCGCATCTGCCATCCACCCTTAGACAATGATGAATGGCGCAAGAAGACTGGCTACGATCGCAAGAATTTGCCTTGGTGCTATCACAATGGCGGTCATTGGCCATGTCTGTTCTGGTTCTTTGCGATCGCAACCCTAAGGTACAAGCAGCGTTACGGTCTATCCCATGCTGATGGCGAGGAGATTCATCTACTACTTCAAAATAATTACGAACTATTTCTCAAGCGACTCCCTCAACAAAATTGGGCAGAATATTTTGATGGACCCAATGGCGTTTGGATCGGTCAACAAGCGCGACTTTACCAAACTTGGACTATTGTGGGATTTCTCTTAACCCATCACTTCTTAAAAGTAAGTTCTGAAGATGTCAATATTATGAATTTGCCTACGCTCAAGGAATTATCTCTTTTCTGAATATTATGAACACATCATCGTTGCGCTTTGATAATTCATCCAAATTGAAAGGTCGTTCGTACTTAACTTGAGCGAGCTATTTACTGCTTCCTCTCAACTTAACCCTATATTCAGCGAGCAGACGATCATGAACTTGAAAACCCTTGGATTAATTGTTGGTTTGTCGATGACGGTTGGACTCGTATCTTGTTCTACCGCTACTCCGACCGTTAACTCCTCTCCCGCAGTCAGTGCGACTCCCGCCACCTCTACCGCTAAACCCGCTGATGCCATGAAACCAGCCGACACCATGAAGAAAGACGATGCTATGAAACCTGCTGACACCATGAAGAAGGATGGTGACGCAATGAAACCCGCTGACGCCATGAAGAAAGACGATGCCATGAAGGATAAGTCTGGTGATGCCATGAAAAAAGATGGCGACGCGATGAAGCCTGCTGACACCATGAAGAAAGACGATGCTATGAAACCTGCTGACACCATGAAGAAAGATGGTGACGCAATGAAACCAGACGATGCCATGAAAAAAGATGGCGATGCCATGAAGAAACCATAGATACTTCTAGCTCCTTCGTTATAGTCGTGCCCCTTGCATTCTAGGGGCAAATCTTTCCATTCGTTCAATTTGCCCGCAGCATTGGAGGAAGATACCCTCCTGCAAAATTACCCTAGCGATCGCCTGAGCGATCCAGAAATCAGACCATGAATAAAATTTGGCAAAGACGTCGATTTTTAACTTATTTGGGGTTAGGGGCATTAGGCATGAGTAGCGCCGCCTGTGCCGCCCAATTTGGAGCTACGACAGCCCCCATAGAACCTACAAAAGTAACAGGTACGGAACGCGATCGCGCCAAGACTAATGTTGAGGATACCAAAGTGGCAACTTCTTCGGGTGGCATCCCACTACCAGAATTTCAGGGAATCTCTCAATGGCTAAATTCCCAACCCTTGACTGTTAAAGATTTACAAGGCAGCGTTGTGTTGGTGCAGTTCTGGACTTTTTCCTGCATCAATTGCCAGCGTACTCTGCCCTACGTAACCCAATGGCACAAACAATATGCAGCGAAAGGACTGAAGGTTATTGGCGTGCATACCCCTGAGTTTGCCTTTGAGAAAGAAACGAACAATATCAAAGACGCCATGCAGAAGCATGGAATTACCTATCCAGTCCCGATTGACAACGAATTTAAAACTTGGAATGCCTACAGCAACCAGTACTGGCCGCATCTCTTTCTCGCCGATCGCCAAGGAATTATCCGATACGACCACATCGGTGAGGGCGCTTACGATCGCACGGAACAAACGATCCAGCAACTGCTGGGCTAAAAGTGAGAATTTGAATGATGGCACTTTCTCCTCTATCGATCGCTTTAGCCCTGTTAGGTGGACTGCTGACGGCTTTCTCTCCCTGCGTTTTGCCGATTTTGCCGATTGTCGTCGGGCGATCGCTCACAACCCATCGCTATGGCCCTCTCGCTCTGGTGGCTGGCTTGATTGCTGGCTTTGCTGTCGCAGGGAGTCTGCTGGGAGCTGCTAGTAGTTGGATCTCAGGGTTCGCAAATTTCATGCGGATCGTCGCGATCGCGGTTTTACTAATTTTAGGCTTCTTCGCGATTTTCCCAAAATGGAGCTACTTTTTACAAAGTAAATTGCCAAAAATCAAGCTGAGGGAACCCACTCGCATCGGTTTAATCGGCGAATTCTCGTTAGGAACCCAACTGGGGCTGTTATGGACTCCCTGCGCTGGCCCTGTACTAGGCAGCATCTTGATTTTAGCCGCCGCCAAGCACGATATTCTCAGCGCCTTTGTTTTGCTGCTCGTCTATGGCATAGGGGCAGGATTGCCGATGTTGCTGATTGCCTATGCCAGTCGATACTTTGGCAAATCGTTTGTACGATTGCGCGGACATAGCCAACTCTTACAAAAAATCGGTGGTGCGATCGTAGCGCTGACCGCGATCGCCATTCTTTTAGGCTGGGATCTGCAAATTCAGCTTTGGTTAGCCCCTTTCTTTCCTACCGTACCTCTATAATCTGTCTATTAGTAATTGTAGAATTTGTCATGCGATCGCTTTAGGATATCGATCGTTTAGAATTCACCCCACCCTACCCCTCCCCTTGCCAAAGGGAGAGAACTGAGTCTCTTTGTAAGGATTATAAGAACTAAAAGTTTTTTATGAGCAAGAAACCTTCTCCCTCACCTAAACAAGCGATATTTGTCAAAATATTTCATTCGATTAATATCATCGCGCTGATCTTGATGACTGCTAGCGGTCTGCAAATTTACAATGCCAATCCTGTCTTTGGCGGACGAGAGGGATGGCATTTCCCTAAATTTATGTTACTAGGGGGCTGGCTGGGGGCTGGCAGAAACTGGCATTTTGCCGCTATGTGGTTGTTTTCTATGAGCTTGCTGATCTATGGCATCTATATCTTTCTGACACGACGGTGGAAACACCGATTTGCCTCTGACAAGGATATTCAAGCACTTCAGGCAACCAATCCCAAGCGCAAAACCTACGCATGGCATCGTATTGCCTATACCGCAATTATCCCAATTCTCTTAATCGCGATCCTATCGGGTCTGTGCATGTATAAGCCCGTTCAATTCGCTTGGATTTCGGGCTTGTTTGGAAGCTGGCAAAATCTCCGCGTGGCTCATTTCCTAACCATTCCGATCGTCCTGATTTTTACAATCGTTCATATCTTTCTATCCTTTCGGGTGGGTGGTCTCAGAATCATTCGCTCTATGTTTATTTAGCGTGAAGGTCTATCTAGCGCGGACAGATACCAATCCATTCTATCGAGTTATTTATAAAGGTCATAAAAATGCAATTCGATCGCACCATACATCGCCGATTCTCTCGTCGTCAGTTACTGCAATATACTGGTCTCGCTGGTATGGGCTTGGCTTTGGGAGGTTGCAGTCCCTCAGGCAAATTCACTTCAATTTTTTCTCCGCTTCACTCGCAAACCGATAACGTCAGAAATGCCTTTGAGCCGCTCAACCAACGCATAGAGGAATTGCTGTTCAAATCGCAAACCCCTGCACCTGAATATCCTATCAGTGCGATCGAACCCAATGCCCTACTGGTAAACACCTATGACGCTACGCCTCAAATCGATCCAGCTACCTATAAATTGATCGTTGATGGCGAAGTGAGCCATCCTTTGCAGTTGAGCATGCCTGAGTTGCAAGCCATGCCATTCATTGCGATGGTAATTCGCCATATTTGCGTGGAAGGTTGGTCGGCGATCGTGCAATGGGGTGGAGTGCGTTTATACGATCTGGCGAGATTAGTCCAGCCCAAACCCCAAGCGCGTTACGTCTATTTTGAATCTGGCGACAAATATTATGAGAGCTGGGATATCGCCTCTGCATTGCATCCACAAACCCTGCTTGCCTATCAAAAAAACGGTCAAGCCTTATCCGTTGAGAATGGTGCGCCTTTGCGTCTGGCTTCTCCGATCAAATTGGGCTACAAACAGTCGAAATGGGTGACGCGCATTACTTTTACCAACGAATTACCTTCTCGTAAGGGATATTGGGTGGATGAAGGTTATGAATGGTTTGCTGGACTATAACTAGTCCAAAAGCTCCACTGCTCCTGCTATGAAAGCAAAGACGGGCGATCGCTATAACGATGCAACCCGTCAAGTTTTCTAGAAAGGAAGATTAACGATTGAGCGAACTCATGTTTTGGGCGGGATAGCGATCGCCTGCGGCAACACCTTGAGGTGCGACAGCATCGATACGGCTCAGATCTGTGGCAGTCAGCGTTACTGTTGCCGCTCCGATATTTTCTTTCAAATAAGTACGGCGTTTGGTTCCAGGGATGGGAACGATATCCTCACCTTGAGCCAAGAGCCAAGCCAGCGCCAATTGACCTGCGGTAATTCCTTTTTCGATAGCGATCGCTTTTACCTGCTCCACAACTTGTAGATTTTTAACAAAGTTTTCACCTTGAAAGCGAGGCGATCGGCGTCGAAAGTCATCGGGGGCAAAATCATCGGGACTCGCGAACGCACCCGTTAGAAAACCTCTGCCTAAGGGACTATAGGGAACAAAGCCAATGCCCAATTCTCGCAGAGTTGGCAAAATCTCATCCTCTGGATCGCGACTCCAAAGGGAATATTCCGTTTGCAGTGCCGAAATGGGATGGATAGCTTGGGCGCGGCGAATCGTTGTGGGGGCAGCTTCCGACAAGCCGAGATACCTGACCTTCCCCTGTTGGACTAATTCTGCCATAGCGCCAACGGTTTCTTCGATCGGTACGGTGACATCCACGCGATGTTGATAATAGAGGTCGATGACATCAACGCCCAAACGCTGTAACGACGCATCGCAAGCCTGACGAACATATTCGGGTTTGCCGCTAATGCCCAGCCAGCCACCATCAGCGCTGCGAACATTGCCAAATTTGGTGGCTAAGACGACGCGATCGCGTCGGTCGTTAATCGCTTTCCCAACGAGCTGTTCGTTCGTGAAAGGGCCATACATGTCTGCGGTATCGATGAAGTTAACCCCAAGGTCTAGGGCAAGATGAATCGTCGCGATCGCCTCTTGTTCGTCTCCACTGCCATAAAACTCAGACATTCCCATACAGCCAAGACCGAGTTCGGAAACTTCTAGTCCTTGATTACCCAGTTTTCTTAATTTCATGGATTGACTCCTTTTGTTATTTTCGCAAGATTTTAGGGCTAAGACGAACGATGCTTCGTGTCGCCCATCCTAGCATTTGGATTGTTATTCGAGCGTTGCAATTGTTCGATTAGCTTGGATATACTAGCTGGATCGAGATGTTCGATTAATTTTTGTGCGGCAATTTCTGGATCTAAGGGCAGGTGAATTGAACCCTCGCTCGTTCCTCCTCGAACCATTGCGATATAGGTCGGAAGTTGATAGGATTCTGCTTCGCTAGTAATCTTCTTTTCCTCTAGTTCCTTGTAGTAGGCAATTTTCTTGCGAATTACTTCAAGGCTGTGATTGAGTTCTTGCTGGCTAGCAGTCACCGCATCGTAATGCTCTTCCAATAGCGATCGTCTTTGATGTGCCGAAGATATTCCCTGTCTGCGTAGTTCCGCGAACTGCTGCATCTGGCGGATAGGCATTTTAGTTGCGCGAAGCTTGGTCAGAAATCTGACACAGTCCAGATCGTAATTTGTAAATTTACGATACCCACTACAATCCCGCGCGATCGGATCGAGTAGATTTATACGTTCGTAGTATCGCAATGTATGCGTACTCACGCCTGTCTGCTCTGCGGCTTCTTGAATCGTAAATGTCCTTTCCATAAAACCAACTCTAAACCTTAGAGTGCACTCTAAGTCAAGGGCGATCGCCCACAATTTAGCTTGCGTCCTTTTTTGGAGATCTCCGTCTTATGTGTAAGTACATTGTTAAGCGGCATCGTTAGGGTGCATCGCTGACGACATCACTTACGCCACCATCAAACTGGAGAAATCAGTCATGAATATTAGTCCTGTTATGAATCATCCCCCTCGAACCCTTGACTTGGAATTACTGGCTTTAGACCTGAGTACCTGCACCCCCTGTGTAGGTACTTTGGCAAATATTCAGCAGGCGATCGCGCTCCTGCAAGATCTCCTTAAGACGATGGGTATGACCATCTCTGTACGTCCTATCGTGATTGAATCTGAGTCACAAGCTCGGCAACTCCAGTTTGCAACTTCTCCAACTATCCGAATCAATGGGGCAGATATTGCCCTCGAAACGTTGGAGCGCCAATGTGATTCCTGCACAGACCTATGTGGATGCGAGGGCATAAACTGCCGAGTGTGGCGCTATCAAGGCGAGGAATATACCGAAGCCCCCGTAGGTATGATTGTAGATGCTATCTTAGGGACAATTTACAACCATCAACAACCCGCTATTGTGTTACCAAACACCTATGCCGATGTGCCCAATAATCTGAAGCAGTTTTTCAATTCTAAAGCCGAACAATCTTCAGCTTGTTGCTCGGTGAATGAGCAAGCTACTTGCTGTGACGCGGACAAAAAAACGGAATGCTGTGGAACCCAAGTGGCAACGCCAGCAACCTGCGGCTGCCAGTCGTTAAGAACTTTGAATGTAGAGAGTGCTAAACATGGCAAACGAGGTTAATTATCTCTGGCAGACATTTCACCATCGATTGCGTGGATTTATTTTGCAACGCGTTCAAAATCCCAGTGATGCCGATGATATCCTGCAAGAAGTTTTTCTCCGCATTTATCTGCGTCTCTCTACGCTTAGGGACAGCGATCGTATTGTTTCTTGGATGTTCCAGATTACGCGCAATGTCGTTATAGATTACTATCGATCGCCAGTACGACAGCGAGAAATGAATGCAGGAGATAGGGTAGATCTGGATCTGAATGGGCTAAATCCTCAAATCGAGGAATTCCTTTTGGAATGCGAGCCGCCTAACTTTAATCGAGAATTTTCTGCTTGTCTTAAACCTATGCTTCAAGAACTACCCGAATCTTACCGAGAAGCGCTCGATCTAGTCGAAATTCATGGGCAATCGCAAAGAGTTGCTGCCAAAAATCTAGGTCTCTCCCTATCGGGAGCAAAATCACGCGTTCAACGCGGTCGGCAAAAGTTGAAAGCCCTGCTCTTGGAATGTTGCCAAGTCCAATTAGATGCTAGGGGTAATGTCCTAGCTTACAAGATGCAAGAAACCAAGTGCGGTTCAGAAAAGATACTAAAAACTTCGTGCTGTTAGCCTCAGTATCCGAAAGCACTCACTACGTGGTCTAAGAATCGCTATCTTCGAGGAAGGCAAAAGGTAGTGACTTCTTTCCTAATGCCCAACATTGTCATCCGTCCACGCATCGCTAACCTTGCAGCGATCGTGATGCTCACTTGATAGATTGCTGTGTCAGTCATGTAGTTGGACAGACAATACAGCAGTGGTAGGATGTCAAACATGTAAACCCATGGACGCTGAGCGCAAAGGCTTTTTCTTCAGCCTGCCCACCACGAATATTTTTATATGAGAACCTCCAATGTTGCTTACTATTTGGTTACGCATGGTAGTCGCGATCCGCGATCCTGGAGCGTATTACAAGAGATTGCCAACTTAGCCCAGAAACAGGAACCATCGATATTTATCGGTTGGGGCTGCTTGGAGGGATTACCTCTAAGCTTGGCGCAACAGCTACAAAAATTTGGGCAGGAGGCACAAGCGCGAGAATGTAATCGAATTATAATCGAACCCCTATTCTTAATCCCAGGCGTTCATGTGAATCAGGACATTCCTAAAGAGGTCGCGATCGCGCAGCAGCACTTTGCCACCCTCCAGTTTCAGATTGCACCCTATCTTGGCGAGTCTCCGCAAATTCCCCAATTGATTCAAACCCATTTTGAGCGGAATATTCCACTTGCCCAAAAACATAAGACAGCGAGAATTTTGATCGCCCATGGTAGTCGGCGCGAAGGTGCAAATCTACCTATCGAAAAATTAGCGCAACAGGCGGGGGCAATCGCTGCCTATTGGTCAGTACCACCCAGCCTCGAAACCCAGATTGAGGTATCTATTGCGCAGGGAGCAGAGAAAATTGCCGTAATGCCCTATTTTTTAGCCCCAGGTGGAATTACTGAAGCGATCGCTGCAAAAATCCTCGATTCCCCCTATCAAGCGCAGATTCACTTTATGTCTGTCCCCTTATCTTTAGTACAAATTGCCGATCTAGCAATTTCCGATGGGCTTAGTTTGGGCTGAAATCACGATATTACTGGGGCTGATATAAATATATTAAAGTGATAATTTTTAGCAATTATAATAGTCCCATTATAATTTCAGCTTAAATTTTGGTAGGCTTGATCCTAAGCATGGTCAAGTAATCTAAAATCAAGCAAACAGGATGAACTCAAAGTAACGTTCTTAGAATAAACTGCAATAATTGGTGATTCTGATATCCTACTGTTCAGCCAAATTTCGATCTGAAATTTCTGGATTTGCGGGTGACCAGAAATGAAGTGCGGGTTGTGTGTGATTCGTCGATTTTGAAATGATAGTAGTAGCCAACGTAGGTACTTGTGAGACTAAGCCCTAAGATTCTCATTCTAATCTGCATCACCTTGATTGGCACAGTTGGTACATTCAATACAGATGCCGCAATATTTCCACTATTAACTGGTTTTATGGTAGGGTTTTTTGCTCTACTGATCCAAAAAAATAGAACTGCCACAGAGTTAGACGAGCTTAGCGAAAATCTCAGTTTAGAAGTTGCAGAAATCTTGGCAAAAGGAACGTTCTCTGAACGATTATCCGAAAAAATTGAAGAGCAAAACCCTGAACTTGCCACGACAATCCATGTTTTGTTAGAAGCTTTAGCTCAAAAAGAGCAGCAATTGTCTGCCAGCCAAGATCAACTCGCTTTATTGTCTGATAATGTCGGTAATCTGATGGCGATCGCCAAAGCCGCCGAAACATCTCAGCAACTAACCGAAGAAAAATATCTCATGGCGATCGAAAATATCACAGAGATAACCTCTGAGAGAACTGAAGAGGAAATTGCCGAAAGAAAAAAAGCAGAAGTAGCCCTACAGGAAAGCGAGACAAAATTCCGCACTTTAGCAGACTCAACCTTTGAAGGAATTGTAATTCACGAACAAGGAATCATTCTTGAGGTAAATGCCCGCTTAGCTGAGATGTTAGGTTATGAGGCAGATGAGTTGATCGGCATGAATGCACTAGATTTGGTAACGCCAGAGTCGCGTGAATTAGTACAGGGAAGCATTGAATCGCACCATGGTCAGCTTTACGAAATTACATCTGT
This sequence comes from Tumidithrix elongata BACA0141, assembly GCF_036349135.1. Lineage (NCBI taxonomy): Bacteria > Bacillati > Cyanobacteriota > Cyanophyceae > Pseudanabaenales > Pseudanabaenaceae > Tumidithrix > Tumidithrix elongata. The sequence continues at coordinate 30,715 of NZ_JAZBJZ010000038.1, read as the reverse complement.
GCGTAAAGATGGCTCAATATTTATTTCCGAAGTTAGGAGTAAAGCCATACCCTATCAAGGCAAAATTGTAAGTGTTGCTGCCATTCACAATATTACCGAACGTAAGCGTATAGAACTTGAACTGTTAGAAGCTAATGCCTACCTCAATGCCATTATTGACAACTTGGGCGATGGACTGATGGTGATTGATATCAATGGCTGTGTCGATCGCATCAATCCTGCGCTAAATGCCCTATATGATGATGGGCAAAATTTAATTGGTTGTCACTATCGCGATAAATTTAATCCTGAGTTGGGAACGTTAGTGGATCAAACTATCCAATCTCCTCGCGAAGTTTTTACGGCAGAGATTGAATTGCCTAAAGGTCGTTTTGGCAAGGCAGTTGCAACCGCAATCAATCGCATGTCTGTAGAATCAAGCGATTCCTATGTTTGTATTGGCACGGTAATCTTGATCCGCGATATTACGGCTGAGAAAGAAGTCGATCAGATGAAAACCGACTTTATTTCTAATGTTTCCCACGAACTTCGCACGCCATTAACTTCAATTTTAGGGTTTGCTAAAGTCATAGATAGAAAGCTAGTAGACAATTTGTTCCCACTAATTCTATCCGAAGATAAAAAGGTAAAGCGTTCGGTTCGACAGGTAGAAGAGAATCTCAATATTATTGTTTCAGAGACAAAACGATTAACTGAAATCATTAATAACGTACTAGATATTTCCAATATGGAGTCTGGTAAGTTGGAATGGAATATGGAGCCTGTAGCGATCGCAGAAGTGATCGAACAAGCGATCGCTGACACCAATCCCTTATTCCAACAAAAAGGCATAGAGCTAACGGTGGATCTAGCTCCAGAAATGCCCAAACTTAATGGAGATAAGCAACGCCTCGTACAGGTTATGTCTAATTTGCTCTCAAATGCGGTGAAGTTTACTGACATTGGCACTGTAACCTGTTCGGCTCAGTGCGATGGAGATAGAATTCTTGTGAAGCTTACAGACAAGGGGATTGGCATTGCCGAACAAGATCGTCTCAAGGTGTTTGAAAAGTTTAAGCAAGTTGGTGATATTTTGACCAACAAACCAAAGGGTACTGGCTTGGGGTTACCAATTTGTAAAGAGATCGTTGAACATCATGGTGGCAAAATCTGGGTGGAAAGCAAACTTGGAAGAGGTAGTACTTTCTCATTCTTTATCCCAATTATCTAGAAGTGACCTCAGTTGAAGTTCCACTGATTAATTTTTACCAATAATCCAGTTACGGCGAAAGAACCGTGCAAGGTCAGACTCTTCTAAAGACAAACAGATGGGACGACCGTGAGGACAGGTGTGAGGATTGCGGGTTTGCTGCCAGCGATCGAGTAAATTTTGCATTTCTAATAAATCCATCGACGTGCCATTACGGATGGCACTGCGGCAGGCTGCCGTTGCTCTCGCTCCCTGTGGTTCGGGTTGTTGGCTGAGTTCTAATAATATGGCTGCACAATCGGTTTGCCCCACAAGAATTGCTGGTAGCGATCGCACTACCCACAAATTGTCGCCAAAGGGTTCGATCTCGATCTCAAGGGCTTGAAGTCTCTCTACACCTTCTGGGGAGATTCGATCTAAGACAATGGGTGGCGCGATCGCGACGATTTGCCACTGCTGTTCTATTTCCTCAAACAAGACCCGCTCGTGGGCGACATGCTGCTCTATCAGCCACATTCCCGCCGCATGTTCGGCAAGAATATAGGTGTTATGTACCTGAGCCAACGCCTTTACCGATCGCATCGAGGGTTCAGAAGTGGGCGAATGGGTGAGATAGCGTTTTTGTCCTTCAGCCAGACGTAATAGGGTTCTAGCTCCCGCCGAGTTGCCTACCTCTCGATCGGTCTCAGGCGCGTGCAAAACCTGCGAAATTAATTTACTGACTTGAGCTTGCCAATCGCTCAAATTTTGCAGGTACACTTCATTCTTGGCGGGGTGACGATTCCAATCGACGCGATCGGGGGGGATATGCAGATGCACGATACAGACTGGGTAACGATGGCGCGGTAGGGTATGGGAAAAAGCAGAGAGGACAATCTGCTCCATCTCAGGGAAGGTAACCATTCTACCGTTTACGACAATTTTCACCCACTCAGGACGGCGGCGAGACAAGCGATCCGGCAGTCCGAGCGTAACTTCAATTTGAGCTGTAGAGGTTTGACGATGGGAATCCAGAGAGTTGGTGCGAGTTTTGTATTGGGCGGATTGGTCAGATAAAGAGTTCGCTGCTTGAAGGGAACTTGAGGATTCCGTAACGATTTCGCTAATGATTTCGCTACCCGTGGCTAAATCTGTAAACTGAATCGCACTGATGATTTGGGGCAAAATATCCCGAACATTCCTACCTGCCCAAATGGCAATCCATTCGCGATCGTCTAAGGAGACCTGCCATGTAATCTGCGGATTGGCGATCGCCATCTGATGAATCAAAATCTGGATTTTGCGAACTTGCTGCGCGATCGCAGGCAGTACCTGTAACCGTGAGGGCAATGTGGCAAAGAGGCGATCGACCGTAACCACTGTTCCCAGTGCGATCGCTACGTTTTTAGGTTCACCCAATAGATTTCCCGCATGGTCGTAGCGAACTTGCCATCCTGCGTTGTCGGTATGCTTGCGGCTGCAAATTTGCAGATCGGCTAACTGTGCCAAGCTATGTAGCGCTTCGCCTCTAAAGCCCAAACTGTCGATCTGTTGCAGATCTTGTTTGTCATGAATTTTGCTGGTGGTGTGGGGGGTAGCAGCTTGCTTGAGGTCGGCTAAGTCCATGCCACAACCATTGTCACTTACCTGAAGGCTAAGCGTGTCTGTCCAAATTGAAATTGCCAAACGGGTAGCTTTGGCATCGATCGCATTTTCTGCTAACTCCCGTACCACCGCCGCCAGAGAGTCAATTACCTCTCCTGCTGCAATTAAATGGATGACTTCTGTGGGTAAGGTTTGAATCAATGGCATTAAGTAGTGTGTCTTGGCTGTGTTCTGCTGGGATTGGCTTTAAAAACTACGCTCGATAAGCTATTTTAACGTTAGTCTTCCATGAAAGATCGCAAACCAAACCTCACAAGCCATTTGGGAGGACTACAACATAATTTAAATGGGAATAACAAAAAGCCCGCAGGAGTTACCTTGCGGGCTAGACGTTTGTAGATACGTCGCTAGTAGACCTATTGTTGCCTTTTCGAGGGGTTAGCTATGCGATCGCGGTACATGTTTCCTGCGATCGTTATCGATGCTATGTGTGATCGCGATCGCACAGGATGGTATACCCCCATATCTACAGCAAAGAACCAGTCGTCGCGACTCTTCCAAATATATTCCAGCAAGAATAAGAGAACATTGGGTACAAAATTCTGGTCTTCGTTATCCACAGGTGTATCGTCAGAATCTAGTAATTCATCGCTGGTTGGCAAGTTTTGGCGATTTATTTGCAGCATCAGGTAACCCCAAACGTTTCCTAGCTTTCTTGCTTATCATTATACCGCGATGTTCGAGATTGATGGAAAGATCACGATATTGCTAATTACGACAAGTAGCAAGATCGGGTCTACCCGCTTCAATTAATGCCCGATCGCGGATTCGGCAAGAATCGCAAACACCGCATGGTTTCTCACCACCCTGATAGCAAGACCACGTTTGGGCGATCGGAACATTTAGCTGTAAAGCCCGACGCACAATATCCACTTTAGAATCCATAATCAAAGGCGCAACCAAACGGGGAGCTTTCCCTTCTATTCCCACCTTAGACGAGAGATTCGCTAACTTTTGATAGGCTTCCAAATATTCAGGACGACAGTCAGGATAGCCAGAATAGTCCACAGCATTGATGCCCAAATAAATTGTTTCTGCTCCTTTGGCTTCGGCAAGAGATAGCGCGATCGCGAGGAATACCGTATTTCGCCCCGGCACATAGGTAACGGGAATCACATCGGGCGAAGTACCCTCCGTGGGTACGCCGATCGCGCGATCGGTCAATGCCGAGCCACCCCACTGTGCCATATCGATATCCACTGTGAAATGCTCTTGAATGCCGAGATGTTTGGCAATTTGTACGGCTGCCATCAGTTCCCGTTCGTGCTTTTGTCCGTAACGAAAAGAGAGGGCGATCGGTTGATAGCCATCCGCGATCGCTTGAGCCGCAGCAGTAGATGAGTCCAATCCCCCCGATAGCAAAACCACAGCTTTTATCGTCATATCACTCCTCTGAATTTAATATTCTGAATTGATTATCCTAAAGTGCCTAAAGTGATTAATTATGGATTTGACTCCGCTCAGCCAACGTTCTACCTCACACCCAAAAATTTATGCATCTGTAAGCTGACTCGCCATTGGGGATGCTGGAGGACATATTGCAAAATCAGATCCTTACTACTGGGTGTATCCCACTCGGGTTGAAGATATTGCATGTATTGATTATGTTGATTCATGTTAGGGGATAACTGTTGTGCGTTTTGTTCGGCCCATACCAAATCTTCGGGAGACTTCACCACCACCTTTAACTCATTAACATGGGAATAGATACTGGCATGGGGTGGCTTAAATTGTTTGGGCGAGAATGTTACCCAGTCAAATGCCCCTGTGAATGGATGGGCTCCTGATGTCTCTAAATGTACGCGTAAACCCTGTTCTTTTAATGCTGCGCTCAGCGCTGTGAGATCGTGCATGAGAGGCTCTCCACCTGTAATCACAACCATCCAAGGAGAAGCCTTTACGGCTTCTGCCACAAGGTCGGAAATTGAACGTTGCGGATGACGCTTAGCATTCCAAGAAATTTTGGTGTCGCACCAAGGACAGCCAACATCACAGCCCGCTAGACGGATAAAAAATGCATTTGTACCAAGCCAGACCCCTTCTCCTTGAACAGAATGAAACATTTCTACAACAGGCAAAGATTGATTCATGATGATGCGATCGCAGTTCAAATTACCTGAAAACAATTAGGATGTGAGTCTCTTGTATGTGAAGGAGCATGTAGCGGCAATTCATAAATTGTCCCTACAATTCTATGCAGATCTATGCAGAAGTAAGAATCTCTTACATATCATTTAAGAACGTTATATCTGTGAAGATTTCCAACAAATACAATAGCTAAATTTTAGAGTGATCCTACTTGCCCTACAGGTCAGGAGAATTCCTAAATAGATCGAAATACGTGAAGATGTAGCTTTAGCGAGAGGATTTCATAGAGATTTCTGTTTGCAATCCTAAGTGTATAGAAATATCAACTAAACAGTATAATTTTAATAGATAAAGATATTTTATCTAATCGCAACGATTCAAATAAGAAACGATTGGTTGGACGCAAAGCTGGGCTATTATTCTGTTAAAATTTCAGACCGTTCGCGTTTGCGGTACGTTTCAGGCTTACCGATCCCAATACGTTGCCTCCTAGGACAAGCAAAATGTCATCAGAACCCTCGATTGATATTAGTCAAATTAAACTGCATCTAGGTTCGCCCTATCGAACTGCGATCGACATTAACGATGAAAATCTTGAGCGGTTTCACAAGTGGACAGGCTATAACACGCATACCGATCAAAGCAGCAGTACCAAATTTCAGATGCGTGACTTTCATATCGATCTAGGGATGGCAGTCCTCGGATTTGGTGTGTTATGTAACTGGGAAGTCAAGTCTCGCAAGATTGAGTTTAAGGGCAAAACCCATTTGATCTATGAATTGCGTGGCAATACCCCACCTCAAACTGTACCCATGTATCGGCAAAACTGTAGCGAAGAAATGGCAACGTTTTTGCACACAAGAATAACCCATACGTTAGACTTTCTCAGACTTTGCTCAAAATATTCAGGTGTTCCCCATGTGCATATTATTTCAATTCGTAACAATTATGTAATTAGTGCAGTATGGCGACCCTATCAAAATAAGATTTGGATGATTCCTGTCGATCAAGTTGAGGGGCAGTCATTTACAAGCCATTTGATTTAGCTGCTAATTTCTAAACCCATGGCAATCAAAGTGCATGGCGATCGCTCGTTAAAAACCTTACGAGGATTAGCTACCCGTCCCACACCCAGTAAAGTCAGAGAGGCAATCTTTAATATTTGGCAAGGTAAAGTGGCGGGAGCCAATTGGCTAGACCTTTGCACTGGCTCGGGAGCAATGGGCGCAGAGGCGTTGCTACGGCGTGCAGCCTGTGTCATTGGCGTTGAGTTGTCGGGTGCTGCCTGTCGCGTAATTCAGCAAAATTGGCAAGCGATCGCCCAACCCGATCAAATTCATAAAGTTTACAAGGGCGATGCGATCAAAATATTACCGAAGCTGAAGTCCTATCAATTTGATTTGGTGTACTTCGATCCCCCCTATCAGAGCGATCTCTACGAGCCAGTTCTGGGAACTATTTCCGATCTGCTGTCAGCGGAAGCGATCGTTGCTGCCGAACATAATCGTATGCGTACTTTGCCCGATCGCATTGGGGGGCTTTGCGTCAGCGATCGACGCAGTTACGGTCAGACTGCCATTACCTTCTATCAACGCCTACCTGAATGCGAACAGTAAATTCCTATCAATACATACTGTTCTACAAACCCTATGGGGTTTTGACCCAATTTAGCGATCGCAGTGAAACGCTTCACCCAACGCTCAAATCCTACATTCCGATCGCAGATATTTATCCTGTCGGTCGCCTCGATCGCGATAGCGAAGGTCTATTGTTATTAACCAATCACGGGCAACTGCAACATCGCCTCAGCGATCCTAAATTCCAACATCCTCGCACCTACTGGGTACAGGTGGAGGGAATTCCAACTCCCGAAGCTTTACAGGCACTACAACAGGGTGTGAATGTACAGGATTATAAAACCAGACCTGCCCTTGTAAAACCATTGAAAATGGAACCAAGTTTACCCCCTCGCGATCCCCCCATTCGCTATCGCGCCGCAATTCCCACAACTTGGCTAGAAATCACGTTGGCCGAAGGCAAAAATCGCCAAGTACGCCGAATGACAGCGGCAGTAGGATTCCCCACACTGCGATTGGTGAGAGCGGCGATCGCCCATTTGCGCTTAGATGGTTTGGAATTGGGACAGTGGCGATCGCTGACAGATTCCGAATTGAAAGAACTCTATAAATTGACAGGTAGTGCTAAAGATGTACGGACAGGCAAGAAAAAGACACCTTAATTGAGATATGTCAATTTCAGAATAATTCAGGTAAGACTGAGTGCATCCAAATCGCTGCTTGCGTGCGATCGCGCAGTCCCAACTGACCGAGAATATTAGTGATATTGTTCCTAACCGTTTTCAAGATCTATGGAACGCCCGCACTTGGAAAGGTCGTCTTGATGCTGTCTTTGGATCGCCTAAGTAAGGTAGTAGGCAATCTACTGTTTGCGCCTAGTCTATTCACGAGTAACTGGATGCGATCGCGATCGCACAACTTCGTTAAATTTATCACAGGCATAGAGCGCGAACCATCACGGACAGATTTTCGTCAATCTTAGATATTAAATACAGTCAGTTAGACCTAGTCAGTCTAAGTTCCATATCTTAAGGCTTGGTGAAATTATGCTTATTATCTTAAATACTGAAATCGAGCCAGTTTTCAATGTCTCAACCCCTTGGGGTGACGAAAAATTGATTTACTTGCTAGACCATATGTATGTCCAAACTGAAACATACAAATTAATTGATGATGCGATCGCAGATTGTCAAAGAGATCTACACTCTGGCTTCAACTCAATCGTCGTCAATGAAAAAGAAGGAGCTAGCCTGTGGTGCGTGTTACCCAAGATGGTAAATATCAATCTCCATAAGATGACCACTGCATTAGATAAACAGGAAACGATCGCCCTCGAATCTGCCTCTCCTGCCAAAAGAACCAAGTCTTGGTTAAATCTAGTAATGCACCTAACTCAAAATCCCAACGATCTAATGGCTGTGCATTAGCAAACTCAAGCTAGACTGGATCAGGAAATCATGTCTATTGTCATCATGCAGTCAACATCAGCCAGTTTGCCCGACTCTTTAGATCGCATTGTCAAGCGTTTTCAAAGGCTAGCTGATCCTAAGCAACGCTACGAGCAGCTAATCCTTTATGGAAAAAAGCTTGAGGCATTTCCCGAGAAAGATAAAACCCCAGAAAATAAAGTACCAGGGTGTGTTTCTCAGGTTTATGTCACTGCCAGTTGGGACGAAAATCAAAGAGTCGTGTTTCAAGGAGATTCAGACGCCCTGATCAGTAAAGGTTTCGTTGGTTTATTAACGATCGGCATGAATGGACTAACCCAAAAAGAAATTGAGCTGCTTTCGCCAGACTTTATAAAAGACACGGGCTTAGCGGTAAGCCTCACACCTTCCCGTGCCAATGGTTTTTATAATGTATTCAAAACCATGCAGGCAAAAGCCGCTGGCTTAGACTTGCCTGATTTGTAATTGAGTGATCGCTTTAGCTCCACAAACATAAATGGGATTTTATTGAAGCGATCGGCAATCCATTCGGTCCCATTATCCCCAAATGGGACTAAAGCATTCACATGAAAGTTGGGATTGTATGGATATTTGGGGTAAATCTGGAAAAAAATTTGATCGCCGTGTGGCGAATTGTGTTAAGAAGTGTAAAGGGGAAAAGGGCTAAAGGGGAAAAGAAGGGGAGTCCTCACCGCAGAGGGCACACAACCCGAAACCCATTGCCGTGGTTCAGATTGCGCGCGACGTAAGGATTACGATAAGCCGACCGACAATTTCGAGCAAGGAGGATCCACGAACCACCGCGAAGCAGCTTTCGGATTTCGCGACCTTCATTATTCTTAATATCTTTTTGCTCGTTTTCTGCTAGCCAAATGCTTCCATCTGTCGGCGCTCCCTCGTAATTTTTATGCCAGTCATCGCCACACCATTCCCATACATTCCCATGCATGTCGTATAAACCAAAGGCATTGGCGGAGAAACTACCGACATCTGTGGTTTCTGCTCGATTTAAACCCTTCGGTGCGTCGCCATAGGGATATTCCCCGTTGTAGTTAACATGTTCTGGCGTTATCGTTTCGCCAAAATGGAAGGGCGGATAAATCTTTTTACTCCCCTCTCCTAAAAGGAGAGGGGCTGGGGGTGAGGTCATGCCTCGACAGCCATATTCCCATTCTGCTTCGCTTGGTAGTCTATATTCTCGTTTTGTATATTCCGATAGCCTCGCGCAAAATTCTTCTGCGTCGTACCATGATATTTGCTCGACGGGTCTGTTCTCTCCTTTAAATCTTGAAGGATCGGATTTGAGGTCTTGCTTTACTTTCGGCAACGTTGCCACCGCTCGCCATTGTGCTTGGGTAACTTGAAACTTGCCGAAAAAGAAGGCAGAAACCGTTACTTCATGCTGTGGTCGTTCGTCATCACTACTACCCTCCTCACTTTCTGGCGCACCCATTACAAAGCTGCCCGCAGGGATTGACACCATCTCTAGCGTTACTTCGTTTGGCAGGGTTTCAATAAAATATTGGGCTATACCGCGACGGCGGGTAATTATCGGTACTTTAGATGCATTCATGACTCAAACCTCATAGTCAGAAATAAATCATAAACTTCGTTGCGTTAAAGCTGTGCTGTGATGCACTGGCGCAGATGCCATGTATTACCATGCGCGAGGTGGGCAAACCAACTTCTAAGGGAATGTTCGACTTGTTCTATTCTTATCTTGTTTTGTTGGCAAGCCGATAGATTGAGTCGCAACCGCCGTCTTCCTCGTCTGAGGTTCTGATTGCGAACGCGGATACGATCGCTAAGGACGCGAAAACCGACAAAATTTGCACCTTGCTTGGTTTCAAATAACTGACTTTTGATCGGGTGAATCTGTAAATGGAGCGCTTCTAGATAGGCTTCCATTTCATGTCTTGCGTTGACCAAAAAGCTGCGATCGTCACTAAACAAGGCAAAGTCATCGACATAGCGCAAATATTTTTTAACTTTTAGTTGGTCTTTGACAAAGCGATCGAAGCCGTTGAGATAGACATTCGCAAAAAATTGGCTGGTCAAATTACCAATGGGTAAGCCTCGTATGCGCCCATCTGTAGTTTCTTGTGGGTCGCTGCTATCAATAATTGCATCGATTAGCCATTGCGTATCGGGACATTTGATTTTGCGAGAGAGTAGGACTTTGAGAATTTTGCGATCGATACTGGGAAAATATTTGCAGATATCGCACTGTAAAACATAGCGGCTTGAACGAGAAAAGGCGACAAATTGTTTAAGGGCGCGATGATTACCTTTACCCGTGCGGTTAGCATAAGAGTCGTGGATAAAAGTACGCTCAAAGATGGGAACGATGACATTGCAAAGGGCATGATGAACCACGCGATCGCGATAGGGCGCAGCCGAAATTAGGCGACGTTTGGGTTCGACAATTTCAAAAGTTTTGTATGCACCCGGTCGATAGGTTTGTGTCTCTAGTTCTCTTTGCAGGCAAATCAATTCCGATTCTAGGTTGTAATTAAATGTCAACACATTATCGCGAAAGCGCTTACCTTTTTGGGCTTGTTTGGCTGCCAACAATAAGTTCTCAAAGGCTGTAACTTTTTCCCAAAGATGACCAAATCGTTTCATGGTTTTGCTTTGCGTTTTTGTTGGTCGATCCAGCCGCCTAGTTGGTAGCCAATTTCAGCGATTAGTTTACCTGCATACTCATAGCGATCGGGCTTCATTAAGTCAAAGTCGAGCATTAATCGAGTCTGATGGCGAAGTAAGTCTAATTTGGCATTGAGAGGTTCCAATAATCCGAGTTTCTCTTTGGCGTAACGTGCTTGAATAAGCCCTTCTAATAGGTCATATAAACCTGCGATCGTGCGATCGCCCAGATTAAACTTATGACTGTGCGGTAGGCGATTGAGAATGGGCACGTACCACTTAATCAGGTCGTAAGTTTTTTGAACTATAGGAAGCTCGGTCATTGGGTGTAAAGTTAAAAATTTGTAAGATAGAGCGACTGTTCGGAAACCCTACCAAGCTGCTCTACCTAGGGTTATATTTGGATATCGTCACCGATATCGCTGGAACGGGTCTGGACTCCCAAATGTACGCTCGATGAATTCCCATTCACCAATTCTGACCGCAGGGAGTGCTCACCGCAGAGGGCACACAACCCGAAACCCATTGTTGTTGTTCTGATTGCGCGCGTCGTTGTGATTACGATTTGCCGACCGACAATTTTGAGCATTGTTGATCCACGAACCACCGCGAAGCAGTTTTGTGCCAATCCCAACCTATGTTCCACAAGTTCTGAGACTTGTTAAAAATGATAGGCTTTTGTAGTATGTCACCTACGCGAGATATTTGGGGTAAATCTGGAAAAAAATTTGATCGCCGTGTGGCGAATTGTGTTAAGAAGTGTAAAGGGGAAAAGGGCTAAAGGGGAAAAGAAGGGGAGTCCTCACCGCAGAGGGCACACAACCCGAAACCCATTGCCGTGGTTCAGATTGCGCGCGACGTAAGGATTACGATAAGCCGACCGACAATTTCGAGCAAGGAGGATCCACGAACCACCGCGAAGCAGCTTTCGGATTTCGCGACCTTCATTATTCTTAATATCTTTTTGCTCGTTTTCTGCTAGCCAAATGCTTCCATCTGTCGGCGCTCCCTCGTAATTTTTATGCCAGTCATCGCCACACCATTCCCATACATTCCCATGCATGTCGTATAAACCAAAGGCATTGGCGGAGAAACTACCGACATCTGTGGTTTCTGCTCGATTTAAACCCTTCGGTGCGTCGCCATAGGGATATTCCCCGTTGTAGTTAACATGTTCTGGCGTTATCGTTTCGCCAAAATGGAAGGGCGGATAAATCTTTTTACTCCCCTCTCCTAAAAGGAGAGGGGCTGGGGGTGAGGTCATGCCTCGACAGCCATATTCCCATTCTGCTTCGCTTGGTAGTCTATATTCTCGTTTTGTATATTCCGATAGCCTCGCGCAAAATTCTTCTGCGTCGTACCATGATATTTGCTCGACGGGTCTGTTCTCTCCTTTAAATCTTGAAGGATCGGATTTGAGGTCTTGCTTTACTTTCGGCAACGTTGCCACCGCTCGCCATTGTGCTTGGGTAATTGGGTATTTACCCATTAAAAAAGTGGAAATCGTCACCTCATGTTGTGGTCGCTCATCCGATGAACTATCTTTCTCACTCTCTGGTGCACCCATTATAAAACGCCCCGCAGGGATTAACACCATCTCTAGTGTTACTTCGTTTGGCAGGGTTTCGATAACTTGCTGCCCTTTTTGCTTTTGCTGGCGTATTTGTAATTTCTTGTGCTTTTGCCGCAAAAGACTGCGCGATTCTATAATCTCTAGCGTTTTAACCTCATAGCTAAAGGGTTCCAATTTTAGTACTAACGAGGTTGGTTCTGGTTGGAAGGTAATGGTTTCAATTTCAAACTCAAAAGTGCGTAACTCTGGGAAAGGTAAATCTTTGATATCTGTTTCAGGTAGCGTTACAGTGGGCGGCTTTTCACTTAACAGCGGTAACGAGAGTTGCTTTAGGTCAGCAATACTCATAGCCTCACTTACCTGCCTAGCATAGTCAAGCATTTCGGGATAATCTTGCAATTCGGGCATATTCTCATTCACAAGTGCTGCTAGTCGATTTATCTCGGCATATAGGCTGCGCTCTCCCTTTGTAGGAGTTTCTGCCACCAGTTGACGAAATCTTTCCATAATCTGGCTGACTGCGGTTTCGCGGTGATTGTTTAGATAAAACATCGCCGCCCACTGTTGGTTTTCTAGTTCGGTGGCAGTGAGATAGCGCTTTTCTTTGACGAGATAGGCAATATAGTGCAGTAACAGCGATGCAACTTCTTGCTTGGCTTCCGCCCCCAAACTACCCAATAGCTGCGCTTTGACTGCTGGCTCCATCACAAATCGTTCGTAACCCACTTGACGGCATAGATCCGATAGTAAAAGATCGGCTTCGGCAATCCAACGCACTTCACCGCGTAAAAAACGCGATCGCAAAAAACCAACCAACTCAGGCGTAAGAATCAGGGGCAAGGCTGCATATTGGGCGAGTCTGAGATGCTCGATGCCAAAGCGATCGCAAAAACTTGCAATGGTCTGTTGGGCAATTTGGCGATCGAGTGCGGTTGTATCCATCAAGACCTCTGATTGCGGGTTGTTTGTCCCCTTGCCCGATCGATCGCGGCGCTTAGCCCTTCGGGTTCTAAAGCATACATCGGTACAAAGTAAGCAATTTTTTCGGCAGATGTATTGCGCCAGCGTTCTTGGGGTAATGGATTGAGCCAAACAATAGTATCGACCTCTTGGCGCAACGTATACAAAAACTCAGTGCAAGCATGAAATCGCTCAAAACTATCATGCCCTCTGGCTGCACCAGCATCGCTAATTACGATCGCAATGGCATCGCGATCGCATTCTGCTAGGGCGGCTTTTGTGGTGGCGATCGGCTTTAACGCCAAAGGTTGCGTGAGGTATTGATCGCAAAAAACAATGTCTTCAAAAACGTTACGAAAATAGAAAACATCGACGCGCTCTAGCCCACTCTCGTCTTGGGCGGTCTCGACCAAATGCCTAACAAAGCGGTGAAAAGGAGTCATCGAACCTTCGCGATCGACAAATAGTAATAAGTGAGTGCGATTAACTTCTCGCCGCCGATAGGTGGGACTGAGATAAAAGCCGCGTTCGGCAACGCTTGAAACAGTGGCATCTACATCTAAAATATCTTGTCGCCCAAAAGGGACGAGTCGGCGCAAATGCCGCCAGGCATAAACCATATAGCGCCGCGAGATCGGGAAGTCTTCTTGCAACTCTCCACTGCCTTCGGTTTCGATCGCGGTTACTTTTGGCGCACGCACAGGCACAAAATCAAGTTTAGGCTGCAATTTTTTGGCTTGGGCGATCGGATTTGATGCCGTCGGCTCTATCAAAACATCAGACTTATCTTCGATAATTTCAATATCGCTATGAGTCTGAGTGTTATTTTGTTCATCAGTTTTAGCATCTCGCAGTTCGCGCTGGCTGGCTTGCCAAATCTCATCCCAAAGTGGTTCAAACAATACCAATTCATCGCGAGACTGACACCAAAGCAAGCGCAAGGTCGATTTGAGATCGTCGGGGCTGCTGCCAAAATAACCCTGCTCTACCGCTGCGATCGCCGCCAGATATTTACCCACACCAGGGCGAAATCCCCGCTTGCAGAGGTGTGTGAATAATCGTCTTAAAAGCGATTGTGCGTCAAAAGTACTCATAAAGTATTTACTGAGCTGGGCGATATTTGAGCCAATCGTTGCGATGTTTAAATAAGACTTCGCGATAAGGAACTGTTTCAGATGATTGGAGTTGCTCTTTGAGCTGATTTGCCTCAGTGAGGTAGAACTGTAGAGATTTTAGCCAATCGAGAAATTCACTCGTACCGGGCTTTTTATAGAGGCTCTGATTTTCTCGAATTTTGAGAAAACCGTCAACAGATACTTTAACCAGTTCTGGATTTGGCGGTCGCGCGGGATTTTTTTTATCCATTCGATAATGTTCATTCACAATTTTTTCCAGCGCTTCTGTTGTCTTCGGAAACTCAAGATAAAAATATAAACATCGGCGCAAAAATGGCGCAGGTAGATTGCCTTTTTCTTTATTGCTCGTAATAATCACAATCGGTTTATGCTTTGCCGAAATCTCAGCTTTGGTTTCGGGAATCGAAAATTTCCAATCTTCTAAAACGCCCAGTAAGTCATTCGGGAAATCTAGATCGGCTTTATCAATTTCATCAATCAATACTACCGCAGGGCGATCGGAAACAAATGCTTTTCCCAATGGTCCATAGCCCAAATAATCTCCTGATTTACTCGGATCGCGCTTCTTTTCTACATCAACCGAGCGGGTCTGCACATCATGCAAACGCAGCACAGCATCATAGGTATATAATCCATCGCGAACTTTTGCCGTAGATTGAACATCCCATCGATAAAATGGATAACCTAATTCATAGGCGACTGCTTTTGCCAAACAGGTCTTACCACAGCCCGCCTCACCTTCTATCAGTAGAGGTCGCTCTAGCAAAATGGCAAGATTTACAGCCTGTATGAGTTCGTCATCTGCGACATAAGGTTCCCGCATCTTGGGCGAGTCTTTATGGGGGATATTGGGAATTATGTTGCGATCGTTGTAAAAATGTGGTTTTTCAATAGTCATAACTTTCCTCTTTTCTCATTCTATATAAAGCAAAAATCTTCTTGCAATGCCGCATAAACCGATAGTGGTAGCCCCTCTGATAAATCGAAAATTCTTCTTGCTTTTGCTGTAATCTCATCATTCGATCTAAATTGACCATATTCTGTCAACCAGCTATCAATTTCTTCCTCTTTCCATATGCATGATTCCACTTTTAAAACTTCTGAGCAAGTTAAACTAAAACATTCTTTGTCCAATCGACCTCTACTATTCACAATACTAATAAAACGGACTTTCTTTGCTTTAGTTTCAATTTGACCTTGTTTTTGGATTAAAGAATTCCAAAAGAAATTATAAAACCAGATCAAGAGATCGCTTTGACGATCTTGTAGCTCTCCCCAATTTAATAACTCAAAGAAAAATGTTTTAGCTGGGCAACACTGCTCAATAATTTTGTCAATCAAATATTCTGAAGTTAGAGGAATATCTTCACCTAAAATATTTAGCCCATTTGAGATGCTTGCCAATAAACCTTGCTCGTCAGACCATCCCCCAGACTTTGGATCGATTAAAATAGATTTGAAATTGGGCTTGCCGTTTTTAAAGCGATCGCGGATTTCATCAATCAATAAATCGCCTTTATAATTATGACAATTCTCAACAATTAAGCTAATAAATCCACCTTTGTTTCTCAGAATCTCGCATTGAGGATCGATTTGTTTTCTAGCCGCTTCAAAATTAATTTTTGCAAGATCAATTTTCCTAATATTGCATTTTTGTAATATTGTTTTTTGAGATTTATCAAGAGATCTTTTAAGCGCTTCCAATTTAGAAATTTTTACTTGCGTTTCTTGGATTATTTGCGCCCGTTTGTGTCCGTCAGATGACTCGGACTGCTTCTTGATTAATATATCAATTTCGTTCTCTAAGATTTTTATCTGTCGCTTGACAAATTCTTCATAGACAATAGGATTACATTCCTCGATCGCTTTTAACAACTTAGGAATTTCTTGCTGTCTATCTACATAGTCAAGCAGCTCTCTGAGCCTAGCATCTTGCGATTGCCCATCCGTAAACTTTGCGCGCACATCACGGAAATGATCAAAGAGTATATTCTCAAAGTCATCTTTGTTTAAAGCATCATTGATTAATTTCCGAATCGCACCAAGATCAATTCCCATTCCTTATTTACCTATCCTCCAATAATGTTGAGTTCCATCTACTACCGATCGCAGTCCAAATCGTCGCTCTGGTGGGGTATTATGCTTCAACAACGCATAGATATCTTCTAATAAAGGGCGAGCATTGGCAAAATAGCCATGACCCAGCCATGTGACATCAATATTAGAGACCTCCACGGTGTCTATGCCATCAACCACAGCGATCGGAGGGAAAAACCCCAAACGAGTATGGTTGTGCAAAATTCTTGAGGCAAACAAGGCTTTATCTTTGGCGGAAACATACAAAGTTGTGCGTTCCGCTAATTTTTGATAAGCCTCTGCCAAGCCTCGAAAAACATCAGGGTCAACATCAGGCGCAGCCAAAAAGATTTGTCCAAACAGAGTACTCGTCTCAGTCTGCACTTTAGCGATTATTCGCTGCATCGCTCTCAACAAACCTCGATTTCCCATGCTATGAGCAATAATATGAACTTTTTCGACCCCACTATTTTGCGCCAAATTAAGCAAAAATTCAGCAATATATTGTTCGCTTGCCTCAATCGTCGCCTCATCTGCGGTATAGCCGATTAGGTTTCCCTGAGACGGCCAGCTATAAAAAGCCATAATTCCCTTCATTTGCAAATCGACTCCCATCTGAGCTGCTTGCCGAGCCGCATCTTCAAAACTAACATTAAACCCGTGAATAAATACCAGCGCCGAGCGATCGTCCAATCCTTCTTTTTGCAGCGCTTGCTTGATGCCAGCTAAAAAATCTGCCGCATTCAGCAAGCATAAACTGTCTCGTTTAAGTTTGAGGCGATCGTCGGTTAACACAAACTTCCACCAAGGAGTTCCAACCGAACCAATTTTATGAGACCTAGGAACCGTTACTTCGCAAGTGCCATAGTGAATTTGGCGATCGCGATCGTTTGAAAACCCTTTCGCGAGATTTTGCATATCATTTGGTCTTCTATTTGTGCCAAACCAAAGTGGATATACCGTGGCATTTTGTTGTGTCGGAAAAGTGCGCGTAACTCTTGGTGTTTCAGCTTCTGGCTCAGAATACGAGCTGTCGCGGGTAATGAAATGGGGTATGTTGCGATCGGGCAAATTTAATAAATTAATTTCACTGCAACCTAGCTCAAAAGCTGAGTAATATCCCCGTCCAAATCCCAAACCTCGATAAAAGCCAGCCGCAAATCTCACGGCAGATTCATCATCAATTTCAGCTTCCATTCCAATCACGCAGCCAACTTGTTCTGCTAGGGCATCAGCTTTTTCTAAGGAAAAGCAGGTATTGAGCACCACACATTCTACCCGTCCCGAAGCGATCGGCAATAATTCTGCCAAAGCTATTGGAGAAACTGTCTGAGCCTGTCCTTGAGCATTATGCAAAATAATGTCGCCACTAGAATTGCTATGACCGCTAAAGTGAATGATGCGTGGTTCAGATTGAAGTAAGTGCTTAGACAGGTCTTCTATTCGTACAGCCCATTCAACCTTAACCACAAGATTCTTTCCCACCGCTCCTTCTTGCAGGCGCTGTCTGATTAGATTAGCTTCTTGTTCCAATTTCAGTAGATTTGTGCCGATAGGATTGGCAGTAAGAACCAAAACATCGCATTGCTTAACTTCTTGGTTGCTTTGAGCTAAATCAGTATCTGGCTTTATGGAATTCCCTAACTTTGACGCAAACTCCTGATAGACAGTAGGATTACATTCCTGAATGGCATTTAATAATTTGGGGATTTCTCTACGTGTATTAGCATAGTCGAGCAAAAGTCTTATCCGAGCATCCAGTAGCTGTCCATCTGTAAACTGTTCGCGTACTGAAGGGAAATAGTCAAAAACAAAATTATCAAAATCCTGATTAGGTAAAGCATTTTTGACTAGTTTTCTAATATCAGCAAGGTTATAGTTCATTAACGGTGTTACCTATCAACTCTGATTTAATTTACAACTCAAACCTGAAGTCCAAAATAACCCTATTTCAGATTTGCAACAATCACAAGAATATAGCCTGTAGGTTAAAAAGCACAAAATAGTGTATGAATTAAGACCCTGAACCTTTTATATCATAAGGCTTTCAAAAAAGCTAACAGCATAATTGCTATAGTAGGTAAGCGATCTCCAAATATTCTCTCAAACTCAATTTGAAAACGAACCTATGAGCATTTTCACTCTGCAATCTGTCAAGAAAGATTTTGGCATCAAAGAAGTTCTCAAGGATGCGGACTTTAGCCTTGACAGTACAGACAAAGTTGGGCTAATCGGTAGAAACGGTTCGGGTAAGTCCACCCTGCTTAAAATGATTGCAGGGCTGGAACACATCGACGATGGGAAAATTTTAGTCAACTCTGGCGTGAAAATCATCTATTTGCCTCAACAGCCAGAGCTAGACGAGAGCCGCACCGTAATCGAGCAGGTTTTTGCCGATAGCGGCGAAGCTATGGCACTAGTCAGCGAATACGAGGAATTATCCGAGAGCTTAGCCGATCAGAAATTATCCCCCTCAGATAGTGAAAAATTGATGGATCGGCTGACAGACGTAATGCACCGCATGGACGAGATCTCAGCTTGGGAATTAGAAACGCAAGCAAAAATTATTCTGACCAAATTGGGAATCCATGATTTCCATGCCCCGATCGCCAGCTTGTCAGGCGGCTATCGCAAACGTATTGCCCTTGCCACCGCTTTGTTAGCCGATCCTGATGTGTTGCTAATGGATGAACCGACCAACCACCTCGATGCCGAGTCCGTGGAATGGTTGCAGAGTTATCTCAATCGTTTTCGCGGCGCGATATTGCTGATTACCCACGATCGCTACTTTCTCGATCGCGTCACCAATCGCATTCTCGAAATTGACCAAGGCGAACTATTTACCTATAGCGGCAACTATTCCTATTACCTTGAGAAAAAAGCCCTAGCAGAGGAATCAGAAGCTAGCAGCCAACGCAAACACAAAGGCATGTTGCGCCGAGAATTGGAATGGCTAAAAAAGGGGCCAAAAGCACGTAGCACCAAACAAAAAGCTAGAATCGATCGCGTTCATGCTATGCGCGACCAAGAATTTAAGACGAGCGGAGGCAAAGTCGATATCTCGACCGTAGGACGGCGGATCGGTAAAAAAGTCATCGATCTAATTGATGTGACCAAAGGATACGGCGATCGCACGTTAATTCAAGACTTCTCGTATATCTTTGGTCCCGAAGATCGCATCGGCATCATCGGCGGCAATGGCATGGGCAAATCCACTTTGATGGATATGATTATCGGGAACGTACAACCCGATAGTGGTACGGTTGAGCTGGGCTCCACGATTAAGATTGGTTATTTCGATCAGCATTCCGAAGATTTACTCGACGCTGGCAATGAGAATCAGCGTGTGATCGATTACATTAAAGAAGAAGGTGAATTTATCAAAACTGCCGATGGAATGCAGATTAGTGCCTCGCAGATGTTGGAACGCTTTCTATTTCCCGGCAATCAGCAATATGCGCCCATCCACAAATTATCGGGTGGCGAGAAGCGGCGTTTATTTCTATTGCGAATCTTGGTGGGCGAACCGAATGTCCTGATTTTAGACGAACCGACCAACGATCTCGACGTTCAAACTCTTGCGGTTCTAGAAGATTATCTCGAAGATTTCAAAGGATGCGTAATTGCGGTTTCCCACGATCGCTATTTTCTCGATCGCACGGTTGACACGATCTTAGCCTTTGAAGCAGAAGGCAAACTGCGCAAATATCCAGGCAACTATTCCGTTTATTTGGATTGCAAAAAAGCTGAAGAAGCGGAGGCGAATAAAGAACTCGCAAAGCCAACTGCAATCAAATCAAATCCAGTTCTGGAGAAAGCTCCCGAACCTATTCTAGAAATAAAACCCGAATCTAAATCTGCAAAATCACGCAAGCTTTCTTTTAAAGAAAAGCGCGAATTTGAGACCCTAGAAGCAAAAATTCCCGAAATGGAAGCCGAAAAAGCTAAAATCGAGCATACGATCTATCACAACCCACCCGCAGGTTTTAGCCAAGTGCAGCAGCTATCGCAACGCTTAGCCGAGCTAAATCAAGCGATCGAGACCTCAACGGAACGATGGCTAAAACTTGCCGAACTTCAGTAAAAACTTCTTTTAGTCTGCGATCCACGTTTGACTCTACAAAAGCTATCTATGTCTAAATCCAAATGCTAGATCGAATTGCCTGCATGAAGAGTTTTGTGCGAACAGTAGAAACGGGAAGTTTCTCAGCCGTGGCCAAAGAGATGGATACGACCCAACCAACGATTAGCAAACAGATCGCAGCCCTAGAAGAATATCTGGATGTGCAATTACTGGTGCGATCGACGCGCAAAGTCAGCTTGACCGACGAAGGTATGCGTTTTTACGAGCATTGCCAACAAATTTTGGCAGCATTCGATGAAGCCGAATCTAGCGTCGGGAAACGCCAAAAGCCCTCTGGGATATTGCGGGTCAATTGCTCCGTTGCATTTGGACAAATGCAAGTTGTGCCACGTCTAAAGAGGTTTCTCGATCGCTTCCCAGATATCAAAATCGACCTCACGATGAATGACTCCTATATCGATTTGGTCGAAGAAGGTATCGATCTGGCGATTAGAATCGGCAATTTTCTCGACAGTACCACGATCGCTCAGCCCATTGGTATGACTCGACTGATTACTGTGGGGACGACTTCCTATTTTGAAAGAACGGGTGAACCCCAAGTTCCAGCCGATCTGTTGCAGCACAATTGCATCATCTATACAAGACAGGCTACGGGAACCGCTTGGAACTATCAATTCGAGCGCGAAGCGATCGCTGTGGCTGTAAAAGGAAATCTTCAAGTGAACGATTCGGCAGCTTTGCGCGAAGCAGTTCTGGCAGGGCTTGGCATTGGCACATCTCCGATCTGGGCTTTTTGCAATGAGATTAAAAATCAAACCGTTAAGGTCGTACTTGAGCGTTACGAACCCGAGCCTCTACCAATTCGAGCCGTCTATCGCCGCAGCCGCTTTCAATCAGCCAAAGTCAAGTGCTTCATTGAGTTCCTCGTCGAGGAATTCAGTCATCTATTCTAAATTTCGGGAATTTCCCACTGGCATTCACTCAGGTCTTGCCCAATTTCCGTAGTGGCTATGGATGTTGCGTGCCAAATATTTCGTCCTAACATCCTTATCCCAAATCTAGGTTAGTGAAATCCCTTGTCAATTCCTTTCCCAGCATGGACTAGGGCTAGTTTATAGTAGTTCTCCGCATGTTCGATCAGGTGTTGAATTTCAGCCTCAGAAAGCGATCGCATCACCTTGGCTGGAACCCCTGCGACCACAACACCCGCAGGCACATCTTTGGTCACTACTGCGCCTGCCCCAACAATGCTTCCTGCGCCGACTTTTACACCTTCTAAAATGATGGCTCCGATGCCAATCAAACTACCTCTACCAATTTCTAAACCATGAATCACAGCGCGATGCCCAATCGTAACGTACTCTGCAATTACCAAGGGTAAGCCTGGATCGCCATGCAAAATCGCACCATCTTGAATATTGCTGCATTCACCAATATGGATGGGATTGACATCAGCTCGCACTACGGCGGTATACCAGATGCTCGTTTGGGCAGCGATTTTGACATCTCCAATCACCACGGCATCAGGTGCGACAAATGCGGCTAAGGATAAATCAGGAGTTGGGAAAAAAGAAGAACTCATGGAATCAATTAGATGTCAGCGATTCGTTAACTTCAGATCGGATTAAAGATTTAAGAGGATTACCCCACCCTAGCCCTCCCCTTGCAAAGAGGAGGGAACTGGATTTCCGAGCTTCCTCCCGCAGGGGAGGAAGAGGATTTTCCCCCCTTTGCAAGGGGGGATTAAGGGGGGTAAAAGTAGAAATTTATACGAGATGCTCGACTTCTCAAACACTCTCTTAGACCTTACGAATCTAATGCTCTTGATGGAGATAGGGCATGAATTGCAAATATCGATTTAAAAGATAGATTTTTGTTAGAGGTGCTTTCGGTTCTTTAATTGTGGTCTCTCCGACTTCGTAGGCTTTTTTGTCTGGAGGCACTTCCCAAAACACAAATCGTCCATCCACGCGCTTGCCAGTCGTGCGAAATAGACCGCGATCTAATGCAATTTCTGGCTTGAGGTAATAGGTGATGCCGCTAAAGTTAACCTGAGCTGGCATCTCACCTGCTGCCACCAGCACTTGTCTGACGATTGGCTGACTAAATAGGTTTGCCAGCGATCGCGCCCAAGTATTCGCAAGTTCCATCACCGAACTGGCTTGATGCAAGCGTAGATCTGCTTCCGTCACTTCGAGCAACACCTGCCCCTGTAAGCGAATCGCAGCGGACTTCACTTGCTCGGGTGGAATTGGAGAGGGAGGTATTGTAGGATTCGTCGCAGCGCTGGGATAGGGCAGAATATCGATCGCCCAGGGTTGATCGGGGTTGAGCGTAGCAACGATTTGTGCTAACCGCCGATCGAGCTGCTTAATCTTAGCCTTTGCCAGATCGTCGCTATATTCAAACTTTAAAACTTCTTGCCCAGAAATTTTCCAAATTGTACTTGCCTCTGCGATCGGCAATAAAATGCTGGAGAATAGAACGCAGAAGGTACAATAGAAAACCCAGAAAAGATTCCGATAATTAACTATGTTAGCCAAGCGCATTTTGCCCTGTTTAGATGTGAAATCTGGTCGAGTAGTCAAAGGCGTCAACTTTGTTGACTTAAAAGATGCAGGCGATCCCGTAGAACTAGCGCAGGTCTACAACCAAGCAGGTGCAGATGAACTAGTATTTCTAGACATCACGGCTACCCATGAAGATCGCAACATTATTCTAGACGTAGTTTATCGTACTGCTGAGCAGGTTTTTATACCGCTTACAGTCGGCGGTGGCATCAGAGACGTGAATATGATTCGCGAACTGCTGCGAGCGGGAGCCGATAAGGTCAGTATGAACTCCTCTGCGGTCAAAGATCCAGATTTAATTAATCGCAGTAGCGATCGCTTTGGTAATCAGTGCATTGTCGTCGCGATCGATGCCCGTCGCCGCCTAGACCCGCAACGCCCTGGATGGGACGTGTACGTGCGTGGCGGACGCGAAAATACGGGTCTAGATGCTTTGACATGGGCAAAGGAAGCCGTGCGGCGGGGTGCAGGGGAAATTTTATTGACCAGTATGGATGCTGATGGTACGCAGGCAGGCTACGACCTCGAACTCACGCGCCAAGTTGCCGAGTCGGTAGAAGTTCCAGTTATAGCTTCGGGCGGTGCGGGAACCTGCGAGCATATTCGCACGGCTTTAACGGAGGGCAAAGCCGAAGCTGCTTTACTAGCTTCGTTGTTGCACTACGGACAACTCACAATTGCCGAGATTAAAGAATATCTCGCTGGGCACAATATCCCGACCCGCAAACTGGCGATTTAAGCTTCGTAATTAATCTCAACAATTTCCAGTTCTTGTTTGTCCCCGACAAACGGGCTTTCTTCGGTTAAAAACAGCATACAGTGACATTCCTTCCGTTCGCGCATCGGTACGCAGGGGCAGTTCCAATAGGTGTTTTTTACTTCTGCCTCTTTATCTTCATAATAGCGGCAAGGACAAAGCGGAGAGCCTAATTCGTCCTTATGTTTTGCCAGACCTTCAATCACAGCATTGGTCACGCTCGGATCGACGCAAAAGTAAGTATTTGTACGCTTTGCATAGGTTTCGGCAAACTTACGCATTGCCTCAAAGCTTTTGGATGAACCTTTGTTTTTTCCGCGTGTATCTTCTTGCTGTAACTCAATTGTCATGACTTTGTAACAAATTTATTTGACCAAAACTACCTATAACATGAATCAGGTATCGCTCTAAATTTTTTGCTGATTTAGAATATAAACAGTGCGATATCATTCACAATTCTATAATTGAATAGATTTTCGATCGAAATTTTTGGGTGTCATGTGTTGGGTGTCAATAGCGAAATGAAAATAACTCCAAGGGCTATTTATGTTTTTTCCATATTTTTGCTATTGCTAGGGCTACAGGTGCTTAATTTGGGGCTAACAAAATCAGCGTTTGCCGAACCCAGTGACGAGAAAATTGGCGGTTCGCGCAATTTGCCCCCTCTTCAAACCCGTGCCCGTCCTCCATTACAGCCTGAGACTCTACATATTGGCATGATGGAAACGCAGTTTTTTGCCTATGCCCGAGAAAATAATTGGGCGGCGATCGCAACAACCCACCGCGCTCAAGCTACTGTGCATAGATTGCAACCCGGTGGAGAGGGTCTATATGCTTTGCCAAACCAAGAGTTAGTGTATGCCAGAGGCTTTGTGGCGGATGTCTATTTTGAACAGGGACGTTTGGTGGGGATTCGACTGACGAGAGATGCGCGCGATCAAAGCCTAACAGCTCCGCAATTGCTAACTTTGGTGAGAGCTTGGTTTCCAGACGATGTACTCAGCGTGATTTATCAGGTAATTCCGACTGACCCTAGACAGTCCGTAGTAGAGACGCTTATTGGTAAAATACCAGATGATTTTAAACAGGACTTAGGACGTGTCAGTCTGCCTTTCTGTCGGACAGTTATTTTTCCTTCCCCTGTACCCTTGAATGTTTTGTCTACCTGTAGCCAAAATTCTTAAATTTTAGCGATCGCTCTTTACTTCAATTTTCTAACTTACCCATGCAAAAAAAACGCGTTCTATCAGGTGTTCAGCCCACTGGAAATCTACATATTGGTAACTATTTAGGGGCAATTCGCAATTGGGTAGAAAGTCAGGCTGAATATGAGAGCTATTTTTGTGTGGTAGATTTGCACGCGATCACTGCGCCCCACGATCCCAAAGCTCTAGCAGAAAACACCCGCCAAGTTGCCGCAATTTATATTGCCTGTGGCATTGACCCAGATATCTCCACAATCTTCATTCAATCGCACCTCTCAGCCCATGCAGAATTAACTTGGCTGTTGAATTGCAACACACCGTTGAATTGGTTGGAGCGGATGATTCAGTTTAAAGAAAAAGCGATCAAGCAGGGAGAAAACGTAAATGTGGGTCTGCTCGATTATCCTGTGCTGATGGCAGCGGATATTTTGCTATACCAAGCCGATCTCGTTCCTGTGGGAGAAGATCAAAAGCAACATTTGGAACTGACCCGCGATATTGCCGCTAGCTTTAACGATCGCTACCAAACGCCTGTATTCAAGATTCCCGCACCCCTAATTCGCAAAGAGGGGGCAAGGGTGATGAGTTTGACCGATGGCACGAGCAAAATGTCTAAATCCGATCCTTCGGAGTTGAGTCGGATTCACGTACTGGATGATGCCGATGCGATCGCCAAAAAAATTAAACGCTGTAAGACCGACGCAATTCGAGGTTTAGAATTTGACAATCCCGAACGCCCAGAATGTCATAACCTGTTGAGTCTCTATGCGATCGTGGCAAACAAAACCAAAGATACGGTGATTGCTGAATGTGCTGATATGCGCGGCTGGGGAGATTTTAAACCCGTTTTGACCGAGGCAGTAATCGAGCATTTACGTCCCATTCGTGCCAAGTATGCTGAAGTTATCCAAGAGGTGGGATATCTCGATCGCGTTCTTAAGAACGGTCAACAAAAAGCGGGTGAAATTGCTGAGCAAACCCTAAAATCGGCTAAATCTGCCTTAGGTTTCTTGCTGCCTTAGCGATCGCACGAGGAACTTTCAGAGATTCACTCGGTCTTTAACCAGATTGCAACTACTATAAATACATGAGGGTTTCACGTAAGTAATTATGTCTATCCAACCGATTCCATCTATTTACAAAAAATATACGCGATCGCTTGCGCTCTCTATTGCTACGGGTTTGCTCTTACTACTCCCAACTCAGTCAGTCAAAAGCGCCGAACAGACAACCAAAAATCCCTATCCTAACGAAGTCGTTAATACCTTTATGAAGG
The DNA here is from genome assembly GCF_036349135.1 of Tumidithrix elongata BACA0141. Taxonomy (NCBI): domain Bacteria; kingdom Bacillati; phylum Cyanobacteriota; class Cyanophyceae; order Pseudanabaenales; family Pseudanabaenaceae; genus Tumidithrix; species Tumidithrix elongata. The sequence continues at coordinate 4,486 of NZ_JAZBJZ010000038.1, read as the reverse complement.
GGTGTCAGATTACGAATGACAAAAGCTTTTGTAGTTGCTCCCTAGACAAATTGCAAACCACCTATACTTTTGAAAACTTCAGAAAAATTGATGCAGAGGCAAGAGAAACCAAGAAACTACCGAATGAAGTTCTAGAAATTTTTACATCTTGTCAGGCTAAACATACGAATAACACAAGTAATTGATGCAAATGATGGGAGCAGAGAATTAAATCGTGCAGTGGAACACATTCCGATCGCAAAGCGTTTCCGAAGGAAATAGGGAATCGCTTCATGTTGTCGTCATTGGTGGCGGTGCAGCGGGATTCTTTGGTGCAATTCAGGCAGCTAATGCTGCCAAGCAAAGTTTTCCTCCGCTCCAAGTTACTCTTTTAGAAGCTGCTCACCAACCCCTAGCGAAAGTACGTATCTCTGGGGGTGGCAGGTGTAACGTTACCCATGCTTGCTTTGAGCCTACCACCTTAATTCAAAACTATCCCAGAGGTGGGAAAGCCCTACTTGGTGCGTTTAATCGGTTTCAACCTCGCGATCTCGTGGCATGGTTCGCAGCTCAAGATGTGGAATTAAAAACTGAAGCGGATGGTCGGATGTTCCCGATTACCGATGATTCCAACACGATTGTGGAATGTCTGATCTGGGAGGCTAAAAAAGCAGGGGTGATGCTCGATCTAGGAAAGCCCGTGCTTGAAGTCCAACGTTTTACAACAGAAGAAGGTAGACAGAAATTTGAAGTAACGCTCAAATCGGGCAAACAAATTTGGTGCGATCGCATCCTATTGGCAACGGGAAGCAATCCCAAGGGATATCAGATTGCTAAGGCTCTAGGACACACGATTGAGGCTCCAGTACCTTCGCTATTTACGTTCAACATCAACGATCCGCAACTACACGAACTTGCGGGCGTTAGCGTGGAATCTGCTAAATTACAACTGGTTCCCCAAGAGGTGGAATCAAAAGCTGGAAAGAAAGCAAAAAATCAATTGGAGCAAACGGGCGCATTGCTCGTCACCCATTGGGGTTTGAGTGGACCTGCGGTGTTGAAACTCTCGGCTTGGGCGGCAAGAACGCTGCATGAATGCGGCTATCAAATGAATTTGCGCGTAAATTGGCTACCACAGTTCCATTCCGAGATGGTGCGACAAACTCTATTAGACAGCAAACAAGAATTCTTCAAGCGATCGCTGGGTAGTCACTGCCCTTTTGCCTTACCCCGTCGCCTCTGGCAATATTTGTTAGCCCGAACTGAGATCGCATCAGACAAGCGCTGGTCGGAACTTCCCAATAAAGCGATCAACGAGCTTACGATCGCGCTTACTGCCAGTATTTACGCGATCGCGGGTAAAGGCGTTTTCAAAGAAGAATTTGTCACCTGTGGTGGAGTGAATCTCAAGGAAGTAGACTTCAAAACAATGGAAAGCCGCATTTGCCCTGGTTTATACTTTGCTGGTGAAGTTTTAGACATTGATGGGGTAACGGGCGGGTTTAACTTTCAAAGTGCTTGGACAACTTCATGGTTAGCGGGACAAGCGATCGGGGCAAGATCTCAGCTTGCCCCCTAACCAGATTGCTAAAAATTCATAAAATTCAAGAAAGCGATCGGGTAACGCTCCCACATACTATAGCTTCGACACGGATGGATGTCCTTTGAGATACCATCGCCAAGGAATCTCCGCACCTTTAGTAATGCCAATTCGAGTGGTTTGATGGAGGGTCTCTGAGAAATTAGGATTGCGAGGTTCTATCCACAAGGGGCAATCGCGTTCTAACTTTATGTCGTTAAGACTGCGATCGATTTTGAGAGCGCGACAGATTTTTCCCGGTCCTGCGGCAATTCGAGATGGCTTCTCGGTTTGCGAAACCCAAGTAGGAATCCGATCGAGTTCCAAAGCACGTAATAGCACAGCACTACAAACATCTTCAGCTTCGGTAACGATATTGACGCAATGGTACATGCCATAAATTAGATAGACATAGACTGAGCCGGGTACGCCAAAAATTGCTGCATTGCGATCGGTCTTCCCCGCATAGCCATGACAGGCAGGATCGCCGTAACTATAGGCTTCGGTTTCCACAATCAGTCCTCGATAGTCCACGCCATCAATGCGACGCACTAACGTGCATCCCACTAAATCGGGCGCGACTTCCTGAGCTTTGCGAGCATACCAAGCTAAATCCATTTCGCATTCTTCACTTACAAAAAAGGGATACGGCACAATCTACCATATCCCTTTTTAAGTTACATATCATCCGTTGCTAGCATCTGAATCACGCGAGGTACGGCGGGGTCAAAGCCTCCCATATCCCAAGATAGCGGATCTTTTGGATCGACTAGCGTGAACTGATAAGGAGCAAGGGTGATATACACCGCTTTGATGTTAGGGTTTACCTTGCGACGATATTCATCCAGTGCTTGACTGGGATGCTTGTTACCAGCCCATGATTCTGAATCTGTCCAGAAGCAGATAATATCTGCCTTGAACTTATGCTTAATCATCCAGTCGTAGGCAACCGATGCGTCTGTACCACCGAAGTTCTGATTTGAGGCCTTCTTTATCGCAGACTGGAAGGAATCCTTTGCAGTAATCCCTAGGTCGCGAAACTCCGTAGCAAAGCCACGAATCATGTAGTTCTTTTCAGCCTTGGCTGTAACTAACGCCATCGTTGCTGCAATTTCGCAACAGGTCAAGCCAATAGAACTAACCGTAGAGGCAGACATAGAACCAGAGACATCCACGGCATGCATGAACGCCTTTCCTGTTGGCTCTTGGGTATCAAAAGATAGTTCCACAGCCCGTTCGAGAATGTCCACAATCCGAGGCACAGGTATCCAAGTCTTTTGGCTGCGTCCCAAACTGCCACCTGACTGATAGGTCTTCAGTGCTTTGAGCACATCGATAGGGTGAATGCGTCCCTTACGGAGATGGTCTTTGCTGTTTAGCACAGATTCAACCCGATCTAGGTTCTTGCGTCCATCTACCTTTAACACACCCAGTTCAGTCAGCGAACCTAAGTTCCGCAACATCGCACCGATGGGCATTTCATCAAAGAGTAACTGCCATGCCTGCTTATCCATCTTGCCAACTGGCGCTGCCATTTCATGGGTGAGATGACCTTTGGCGATCGCTTCATGGGTCTGGTCGGGATTCCGCTTGAGCCATTCGTACCACCAGATCTGTGCCAGTGGTGGCGTAGGAATTTCGGCTGGTAGTTCCTGCCAACCCTTCACAACCCAGTTAAAGAGCGCCTGATGGTCTTCGCTAGTTGGCTTCGCATGAAATAGACGCAAAGCATCGCGGTGGGTAAACCCATTCCGCTGCTGATACTTTAACAGTTGATATGCCAATCCTTTCACGTCCTGACTTGTCAGCCACTGACGACCGCACTGACGCACGATCTTGCCAAAGCCTCGCAAAGACTTGGTGTAGCTCAGCCATTCGTAAAAATGACTACCCGTTCTCACCACTTGAGCAAAGATTTCGGCAAAAGCTGTTTTCGCTTCTGGGCTTTCTCCCATAGACAAGAGCACGAGAGCAAGGATAGGTGCGCTGTTGTTAATCGCATGACCATCGCTAGCATAGACAATTTCCTGCGCCACGCGGGTAGGATCTTCACAAACGCACTTTTTTACTGTTCTGGTAAAGTCTTCAGTCAATTCTTGCTTACCTGCATAGTAGGCACTCTTAGCAGTTCCAATCAGCAAGCATCGGTGTAACATCGCCCAGATGCCCGCATCAAAGGCATAACCGCCTGAGCGACCCTGAATCATTTCAGATTTGCGACCTGCGATCGCTTGGGTCTGCGGCGTGCGCTTCTGGTTTACTTTTTGGGTAAAGAACTTGTAGTTCATGGATGAACCTCCCGTCCCTTGCGGGAAAGATATAAATGGCGTTGAACGTTCTATCGGCAAATACCCAATAGAAGGGGGTAGAACGGGAATCGAACCCGTATCTCGGGTGAATAAAGGGGGTATTCGTTTTAAAGAGCGATAACCTTCATTCTGTCGTCCCTTGCGGGAAAGTCTGGTACTCTACCAATTGAGCTACCTACCCCAAGTAGATGATGAATTTTTAGAGATACTACAAGGAATCCTCGCAATATCCCTTTTGTGGTGGCGATAACCCTCAATCCTTCGGTCTAAAAGACAAGGAGTGAATTAAGGAATAAAAGACAGGACTTAAACCTGTATCTCTCTTTATCAGAGCGTTCTATGCTGTTGAACTACTTCGCTACGCTCAATGTAGCATATATACTACAAATACTACAAGCCCCAAACCCAAAATTTTTTAATCCTTATGTTTCGTTCTCAAGACCTTATCCCGAATTCACGTTAATCCTATGAATCTGTAGCGATCGCGCCATCAAGCAAACGCTTTGTATTCACTGAATTGCCGAGTGAGACGACAGTTAACGATGGGTAAATCCACTGACGACATAGCCTGAATAATTCATCAGGGAGAGAAAGTGGAGAAAAAAAAGAGCCTAAAACT
>NZ_JAZBJZ010000037.1:0-43246 GCF_036349135.1 Tumidithrix elongata BACA0141 | reverse complement strand
CAATTTCTCTCAAAAATACAAGTACGAAAAACACTGGATTTTATTTTCTCATTAACTACCTGATTTTATGGCGGGAAGGGAGTAAGGAACAGTTGCGAGGTTTTGGGCAAAGCATTCCTATATTAAGGAAATCTGAAAACCAATTAATTTAGGCGAGAATAATTTGCCCAAACGTTTTCACCTTTTTTTGATGTGCGATCGCTAACATACCGTCAAAGATCGACGGCAACGATCGATCGCGTCAAACATACAGCTTTCTATCGTCATCGCTGACATAAAGATTATTTGCCAAATAATCGCCAACCCATTGGCAACCTTTCGTGAGTAAATAATCTAACTTGCAACTCCAGATCATGATAGCGCCCTCAAGGTTTGAGGCCACCAGCGTATTGCCATCATGGCTAAATTTGACACAACGAAATGGAGAAGCATACCCTCTAAAAGTCAGTAGCTCTTTGCCATTGATATCCCAAAGTTTGACCGTGCGATCGTCACTACAGGAGGCAATTACATTACCATCAGGACTAAAACAAACGCTCCGAATGCAATCATCATGGCCTTTAATGGTCTTTAATAAACTCCCACTCGAGTTCCAAATCCTGATCGTGCGATCGCGACTGCCACTAACAATGGTTTTGCTGTCAGGACTAAAGCAAACTGAGAGAATCTCATTCTCATGGCCATAGAGCGTATTCAGTAAATCTCCCTCCCAACTCCAAAGCCTAATCGTTTTATCTTTACTGGCTGTGACAAGCATCGTTCCATCGAGACTAAAACGCGCGTCATAAACCAGATCTGTGTGTCCCCTGAGGGTTCTCAAACAGTTCCCCTCGTTACTCCACAGCCTAACGATCGCATCAGCCGTACAAGAAGCAAATACCTTGCTATCGCATCTAAAATGCAAGCAGTAAACAGGAGCGCCAAATATATGCAAGGTCTTGATGAGATTCCCTTCTAGATCCCAAAAAAGAATCTTATTTTCTTCCCCCGCTGATATGAGCATTGTGCCATCAGGACTAAAGCAAACACTGTTGATGCGATCTTTATGCCCATCGAGTCGAGAAATTAGTTTGACGTTGCTTAATAGCGTTATGGTGCGATCGCTACTTGCCGAGGCAACGATCTTATCGTTAGGACTGAAAGCGATCGCATTAATCGCTTCTTGATGAATGTGAATCGTTGGTAAGGGATTGCCTTTGGGAACCCACATTTTGATTGTGGTGTCGTCACTTGCCGTTGCCATCCTGATGCCATCTGGACAAAAAGCCACACCCGCAACTTCGCCTTCGTGTCCATAGAGCGTTTTGAGTAAGTTGCCTTCCCTATCCCAAACCTTAATAGCTTTATCACTACTCACCGAAATTAACAGGTTTCCATCAGGACTAAAACAAATTCCCAAGACCTTTCCTGTATGATCGCAAAGATCTTTAAGGAAGTTCCCATCCGCATCCCAAAGCTTGACGGTCTTGTCGCGTCCAGCCGAAGCGATGAGCTGACCATCAGGGGAAAAACACACATCCTCAATAAAGCTCTCATGGCCACATAGCGTTTTGAGGGGTTTGCCATACACGCTCCAAAGTATCAAATTTCGATCTACGCTACCCGTAATCACCCTTTCGCCATCGGGGCTAAAGCAAATACAAGTAACCCAGCGTTCGTGTCCTCCTTGGAAAGAATTAATTAACGTACCATCTGCTTGCCAAAACATGATCTTGCTATCTTCACCGCAAGAGATAAGAAGGTTACTACCTGGCTGAAAACAAACGCCTCGAACCGCTGCCGTATGCCCCCTAATTACCCTTTTGGGCTGTTCGTAAAATAACCCTGTATCGGGGTCAATCTGCCAGAGCCGTACAGTTTTATCTTGTCCTGCGGATGCCAAATAGTTTCCATCTTGGCTAAAACTCAAACAATTAATTCGGCTAAAATGGCCTAACAGAGTTTGACAGAGATTGCCTTTATGTCCCCAGACCTTGATGGTCTTATCGTTACTGGCTGATACGAGTAATTGACCGTTAGGGCTAAATATAACCTTTGTCACTCCATCCTCATGCCCTTCTAAACGATTACATTCATGAATGCCATAAAGTGCTTGGATTAAGGGGGCGATCGCATGCATGCGCAAATCGACTTTGCCTCGGATCGTACTTTCGAGAACTTCTAATTGTCTGGCAACACTAATGGCTTCGAGTAAAGCATCAAATGTCTGATTGGTCGTAAATGCAGCCTTAGAAGCAGCTCCTTTAAGGATCAGTTCTGTCTTGGCAAGGTTGAGTTTTAATTGTCTCTGTGCTTCTACCAGCCTCAGCTTGACCTGTCTTTCTGCTTGTAGGGTATCTTCTAATTGTTTCTTTGCTGCAAACAGCTTCTGAATTTCTTGTCTTTGAGAAACCATGGCGCGTTTTACTTCCTTGGCATCGGCTTCCTGACTCGCTGCCAAAAACTGATAGTCCAGATCGCCAAGACTTTTGCCTTCTGCCCATGCCTGTGCATCTCGTAGTGCTTGTCCCCTGAGTAGGCGCGAATCATCTACTCTCCCAGACTCTACCCAACTGTTTAACATCACGGCATAGGGGCGCAGAGCCGTTAAAGCATTCTCTACCCAAGACTGGGCAAACACTTCTGCATAAATGCGATTTGCCAGTTGCAATCTACCCTCGCGTTTTACAACCAAACCGGTGAGTCGCAATTCCATTTGCTCGGGACTGTCATCCGCAGGAATACCCGTTCCATCGCCTGTCAATATCTGTTGATATAGCCCCAATAAACGCCCCGATCGCTTTTCGCTACGTAACATCCGATCGCGAATCGTTTTCAAGTGTTCGGGTTCGTCTTGGGCTTCCCAAGTCTCGATGACGCGAGTTCGGATCAGGTTCTCAATCAGCTCTACTTCTCTTCCAGTTGCGATCGGCTCGGGGAGGGATAAAATGAAACGACAGACTTTTTGAGTTAGAAATGGCTGTCCACCTGTCCAAGTCAAGATTTGTGCTAGTACTGCTTGAGGATCTTGGGCTTTTTCCTGCAATCCTTCTGCAAGGGTAACAGCTTCTAAGGGCTGAAAACCCGTGAGTTGAATGCCTGTACCAATGTTAAAGGGGGTGCGTTGGCGGTCTTGAATCAGATCTGAGGGGGTAGTAACACCAATGGTGACAAAGGTGAGGCGGCGTAGTGCGGGTTTGTTGGCTCGACCTTCATAGAAACTACGGATGGCGGCAAAAAAATCATCCATGTCAAAACCAAGGCTGAGGATGCTATCGATTTCGTCAACAAAAATAGCGATGGGCTGCAAGATCTCAGTAATTAGGACGGTTTCGATAAATTCGGTAAAGCGCTGAACGGGGGAAATCAGGTCGCGATCGCGCCACCAAGCGCGCAGGTTAAATTTCTCTCCCAGTTCAAAACTGCTGACTAGGCTGCGAATAATGCCTGCATACCACTGTTCCGCTGTGAGGTTTTGGCTGCCAATGGAAGTGATATCGATCGCAGCACAGGCATAGCCTTCGGTTTGCAAGCGTTGCATGGTCTGAACGCGCAAGCTCGATTTGCCCATTTGTCGGGCATTGAGCACAAAGCAAAACTCTCCAGCCTTAACGCGGGCATGTAAGTCCCGATCGGCCTGTCGCCACACATAGGTGGGGGCATTGACGGGTAGACTACCGCCAACTTGATAGATGTACTGGGAATCAGGCGACTCCATGGGTATATGCTCAGATGGATAATTTTCTGAAATGGTTGAATGCTTTTGAAACTTGGATATAGCAATCCTATTAGATTCGCTTAGATTTGCAATGAATTTGTAGCGCAGGCATCTTGGCTGCAAAAACTTCTAACCCTTTGTTTTACCCTGAGTTGATTTCAAAGCGATCGCGAAAATAGATACGGTAGAGGTTGCATCGTGGTATCACATCATTACCCTGTCGCAAAATTAATCCCATACTATCTAGCTTAAAGGTCTCCTCTGAAGGCAGACGCACTGGTGTATTACTACCGACGACTTTTTGCATCGCCGTTGACAGTTTCGGATTTTGTTCGAGATTCCACAGATGACGGCGCAGATGATCGCTGTAGAGTCCAGCCTCCGTCGGAGCCATTTGCAACAAACGGGTGAGAGGAGTATGGTGGCGTGCCACATCATAGAGCGCGATCCGAACTAAATAGGGGTGTCCACCCACCATAGACATGAGTTGCGCGATTTCATCTTCTGAAAATTTCAGTTGATGGCGATGGATCAGATCGCGCACCTGTGCCAGCGTAAATTCGCGCAGTTCAATGGGCAGACCCACATTAAATGGAGATTGATTGATATTGAGCGGAATATAAACTTCTTGGGAATGGGCGACAATTAGCCGCACGCGCTTCCATGTTTCGCTATTTTTTGCCTGCTCGTGCCATGCCCGTAACAGCCCAAAAAAGTCCTCCGCGATCGCCCGATATTGAAAGATCAAGTCCACTTCATCCAGGGCAAGGATCAAAGGACTGGTGATTTCAGCAAGTAAGTATTGCTCGAAATATTCCGTGCAGTTGTCCTTGCTGCCATAAATTTCGTCCCAAAATTCGCCTACTTTACTTTTGAGTTTTAGTTGTCGCCCGACATTCGCACAAAACCAGCGTAAAAACCGATCGAGATCGGTCAATACCGTACTATCCGCATTTTGAAGGTTGATGGAAACGGGTTTGCCACCCTGTAGCGCCGCATGGTGCAAAATTTTGCCGAGCAACGAAGACTTACCCATTTGGCGCGGTGCTTTAATCCGAATTAGGGAGCCCGGTTTGGCGATCGCTTCAAAACAATCATGTTCGATCGGTGGACGCTCCATATAAAACACAGAGTCGGTGGCAACTTGTCCGCTTGGCTCTTCTAATTTTGGTGGTGTTAATGCGGTTGAGAGCACCGTTGCCGTAGCAGAGCTTTTCACAATCGCCGCCAGTGCTTTCAAAGCTACCATAGCATTCTCAAAACGTTGGCGATAGTCATAGCGCACCATGGTGTCTAAGAGATCCGCCAATCTAGGGCTTGTCCGTGGTGCAAGAGTTTGCCACTGAAACTCTCCTGTGTGTTCGTCTCTGGGAATATCGTGAATACCCACACCTGTCAAGGCTTGCAAGCAGAGAATACCGACCGCATAAATATCGCTGCTAAACTGGGGGCGTCCCGCAAGTTGTTCGCTGGGCATATAGCCAGGGGAACCAAGGACTAAGGTGTCTTTAGAATTGGGGTTACTGCTATTGAGCTGAAGTGCCAAAGCACCCACAGTTTTGACCGCACCAAAGTCGATCAGAATAATTTTGCGATCGCGATCGCGGCGAATCAGGTTGGCAGGTTTGATGTCGCGGTGAATGACCTGTGCGTTGTGGACAGAGGCAAGCACCTTGAGCAAATCTCGCAATAGAGATAGCACTTCCGATTGACGCCACTGTCTGCCTAAGCCAATTTCAAGTTCGAGCGACTGTCCTTCAATAAACTCTAGGACTAAATAAAACTCACCATTTTGCTCAAAGTGCGCCATGAGTTGAGGAATCTGATCGTGGCTACCGAGATGATGTAATGTCTTTGCCTCGCGATCGAACAGGCGTTTGGCTACCTCCAAGTCCCTTGCATTTGCAAACTGAGGCTTTAGTTGCTTGACAACACAAAACGGAGAATCTGGTAATTGGTTATCTCTTGCTAAAAAAGTCTGCCCAAAACCACCAGCACCAAGCGGGTTAACGATTTGATATCGTCCTGCAAGGATTTCTACATCACTGGTCATGGTGATTGTTTATCTGGATCATGACTAAATTGTAAAGTCTATAATGATTGCTTTTGCTTTTGCTTAAAAATTTTCTTGAATACTCAAGACATTTTTTAGACATTTTTTATGGTTAGCCCTAAAATGATGGGGCTTGACAATTGAAAAAAGAACGTTATATGCCCTAAATTACAGGCAAAGCATTTTAAAATCTATCCCTATGATTTGCACCACTATTTGAAAGGACACATCAACTCAGTCACGCTAAATTGGGGAGTGTATTTGTTGACAGACATCGAAAAAAAGCTAGAAAAGCATAAGACTTGGTTAGAAACAAATGGTAAAAATGGCAAACGTTTTACCCTAAAAAGTACGGACTTCACCGAATCCGATCTTAGTAAAACTGATAGCCTCTTTGGGGTCAATCTAAGTAAAGCCAACCTTTTTACAGCAAATCTAAGCAAAGCCAAGATCGGTAGAGCCGATCTTAGCAAAGCTGAGATCAGTAGAGCTAACCTTAGTGAAGCCGAGCTTACTGGAGTCAACCTTACTGGATCTAGACTTTTTGGAGCCGAGCTTACTAGAGCCAACCTTACTGGAGCTAAGCTTTTTGGAGCTGGACTTTTTGGAGCCAATCTGACTGGAGCCAATCTGACTGGAGCCAATCTGACTGGAGCCAATCTGACTGGAGCCAACCTTACTGGGGTCAATCTCATTACAGCCAACCTCTTTACAGCTAACCTCTTTACAGTCAACCTTACTGGAGCCAACCTGATTGGAGCCAACCTTACTGGAGCTAACCTTACCGGAGCCAACCTTACCGGGGCTAAACTTTTTGGAGCCAACCTTACGGGAGCCAAACTTTTTGGAGCTAATCTTACGGGAGCTAACCTAAGTGAAGCCAACCTTAGTGGAACTATCCTTTTTAGAGCTATAGTTCAAAATACAATTTTTAGATTTAATCTTGGTGTCACTGAAGTTCTGCAACAGGATTTAATCGAAAGAGGTGCGATCTTCAAAGATAAGACTTTGGCAATGCCAGAAAATCAAAATATGCACCTGCTGAGTTTAGTATCAGACATCACAGCCTTTGACAATTAAATTTGACGCTTCAACAGGAGATATGAGATTGAAAGCTCAAATTAGATATGCTTCCTGAAATCGTTCAAACGCAGGAATTTTGTTGCTTCAGACTACTATGTTTTGCGAATGGTTTTGCGAATGGTTTTGCGAATGACTATGTTTTGCGAAAAAACGAGAGAGATGTGCTGAAAGCTCCCTAGCCTAGCGCATTTTGACTCCGATCAACCCATCAGGCATAATCGCATCGGTAAGGTTTATGAGGGTTAAAATCGAACCATACAGATTTGCCATCGTTAAATTTGCCTTACTAAAATTAGCACCTTCCATGTTCGCCATACTAAAATCAGCACTGTCAGCATAAATCCCAACTAACTGAGATTTAGAAAGGTTTGCGTGGGTTAAAACTGCCATACTAAAATCAGCCTCCAAGAAAGAAGCATAACTGAGATTGCTACGCTCAAGGTTGACCCTATTTAAATTTGCTTTGTATGCATAAGTATTACTAAGGTTCGCACCACTGAGGTTAGCTTCAGATAGATTAGCCACGCTGAGAAAGGCATCGCTCAAATAAGCATCGCTCAGATCGACACCAATAAGACTGGCTCCACTAAAAATAACACCGCCCAAATTGGCTTTACTGAGATTTGCTGCATCCAAAAGTGCCTCACTAAAGTTCGCCATAACACAACCAGCAAGACTTAAGTTTGCTTGTGACAAAAGCGCATTGCTCAAATTTGCACGGTTTAGGATCGCACCTCTAAAGCTAGCGTAAACTAATTTAGCCCCAATCAAATCTGCTTTGGTGAGATTCGCTCCACTCAAATTGGCACTTTTGAGATTAGCCCCACTGAGATTGGCCCCGACTAATTTAGAACCAATAAAACAAGCTTGGGTAAGATTAGCTCCACTCAAATTGGCGCCATTGAGATTAGCCCCGCTAAAATTAGAGCCAACGAGATTGGCATTTTGAAAGTTTTCACCACTGAAATTACTATCTTTAAAGTCAACATGACTCAAATTGGCTGAGCTAATCACTACATCTATTAGTTGTGCCGATCCCAAATTCGTACGCCTAAATATGGCATCACGCACATCTGCATAGTTGAAAATAGTATCCGTGAGATTAGCACTGCTGAGATTTGCACCAGTAAGACTTGCGTTACTTAGGTTTGTTTGGCTCAGGTTTGCATGGCTCAAGTTGGCTCCATCTAGGTCGGCATAGCTCAGATCTGCACAGCTAAGGTTGACTTGACTAAGATCGACATTGCAGAGATTGGCTTCTTGTAACTGAGCGTCTCTCAAGTCCAGTTTACTGAGATCGATCGCTTCCGTAGGGTTTTTTTCCCGCCATTGGTTCCAAATAGCAGTGCCACCCCTAATTTGCCTGATATGGTTAAGGTCTGCCATAATTATCAACTATCTCCTAATACCAATACCTCGGACAGCTTTAGAAAAATAGAGAAATAAAGCTATGCGCCGCTAAAGATGTAATTAATTATGGAATAGCTGCACCAGATGAACAGCATAAATTTCATATTTCACATCCGCATTTCATGTCATGCAAAAATTTATATCTATCTCACACAAATCCTATAGTATTTTAGGACTAGGATATATAAATCAATATTTTTAGCTTTGGGTCATGAGGGAAGGGCAACTGACAGGCTCGCCAATCTTTATTCGGATTGATCGAGGGATTAGTCAGTTTAATCATGACTATTTTGCCGCTTTGGGCGTTCCTATTACAGTAGATGTCAACCTAATCAGACAAAGGTACTTAGGCATCGCTAGGATTTTGCACCCTGACGTTTATGGTCTTTCGCCTCAAGAAAAAGAAATTGCCACACAGTACCTCGCAAAACTCGTTAACCCTGCCTACAATGTGCTCATGCAGGGAAGAGATCGCGAGGCTTACCAAGGCATCTTTAAACTGTTGGCAAAGCGGCTCATGCAAAGAGTTCGTAATATTGAAATTAAATCTGAAATCGCTAAACAGCTTTTACTCAACCCTAATGACGAAACCTACGGGCAGTTATTTTTGAATATTGCGGATTGCCAGTACAGTTCCCTAGATTCTATTTTGGAATACACAGCTCAACTTAGCGAACTTAATCTAATTTATATTTTGTATAGAGAGGGCTATAGGTTTAGCGATCCACGCTCTACTGGTGTTTTAACTTACAAAGCCCCTCAAGTTCCTGCACATAGGAGTAAAAGTAACGAAGACGATCGCGCGATCGTTCAAACGGGTGATGAAACGCTGATCCAAACCACTCCTCTAAAACTGCCTGCTAAACAGCAATTGGCTGCATCAATTTCCCAAGTGCAATCAGCCGTTCAACCTCATGCTGAACCTCAAGGTAGCCAGCCACCTACCTATAACCCATTTCAAGCTCAAATTTACGACCATACTAGCGATCCAGCGAATCAAGATGAAACGCTAATTCAAGAGCGAGAAAAGTTACCCCTAAACCCTCAGTTAGAAGCAAGTTTTGCTACTCGCATAGCAATGGCTGAAGAATACATGAGCCAAAAGCAATGGATGCAGGCACTCAAAGAACTTCGCATTGCCACTCAGCTTGATGACAAAGACAGCGAATGTATGGCATTGCTGGGAGTCGTTTATCACAATATTAACCAACCGATTATGGCAAAGATTAGCTTTGAGAGAGCACTCAAGCTAAACTCTAAAGAACCTCTGGCACTACAGTTTATGAGCAGATTGAATCAAGGTACGGCAAAACAAACAGACACCCCAAAGGGTTGGTTTTCAGGACTACTAGGCATATTTTCTCCCAATTCCAAAGATCGCAAGAAACGTTCTTAGCCATAGGGTTGAGTCTATGACCATGCACGAATAGCCCCTCAACACGCCCAAGTAGGGGTATGTCAAGCATGTAATAGCCCAAGTCACCTAAAGATCGCAACAATTTTCATGATGAGACCGATTTACATGATGGGAATTGCTGTAATAAAACCATGCTGCATTGATTACAGGAAAACATGATTTTTGCCTCGACATTATTTCTGTTTTTATTTTTACCGCTCACCCTAGCAGGATATTTTCTGATTCGATCGCAGCTCATGCTTTTACGCAATATTTTTTTGTTGCTGATGAGTTTAATCTTTTATGCTTGGGGGGAACCCGTCTATGTTTTTTTGATGATCGGCTCTATTGTGCTGAATTATCTAGCGGGGGTAATGCTCTATCTTCAGCGTCAAAAATCACTCAAATTCATTAACCAGCATGGAATATTGGCGATTTCTATTATTAGCAATTTAGGATTGTTGTTCTATTTTAAATATGCCAATTTTTTTATCAACAATCTCAACGCAATCCTACAAAATCTGTCAATCCAGCCGATCGCTTATCCGCAGATTTCCCTACCATTGGGAATCTCTTTTTTTACATTTCATGCGATGTCCTATGCGATCGATGCCTATCGTCAGGAAACGGAAGTAGAGTTAAACCCCATTCACTGTGGATTATATCTCACCCTATTTCCGCAACTCATTGCTGGGCCGATTATTCGTTATCATGATGTTGCTCAGCAAATTGTGTCGCGCACAGTGACTAGATCGCAATTTTCTGCGGGAATTCAACGATTTATTTTTGGTTTAGCCAAAAAGACGATGCTTGCGAATCCCTTAGGAGAAGTTGCCGATAAAATCTTTGCCGTACCCGTGCATGACGTCACAACGGGGATGGCTTGGTTGGGAATTGCCTGTTATACCTTACAGGTCTATTTTGATTTCTCTGGATATTCCGACATGGCGATCGGGCTGGGGCGGCTGTTTGGATTTGAGTTTTTGGAAAACTTCAATTATCCATATATTGCCCAATCGATGCGCGACTTTTGGCGCAGGTGGCATATTTCCCTATCCAATTGGTTTCGCGATTATCTCTATATTCCTTTGGGCGGCAATCGAGGCTCGCCATTGCGGACATATCTCAATTTGTGGATCGTGTTTCTGCTATGTGGGCTGTGGCATGGAGCCAGTTGGAACTTTGTGATTTGGGGAGCCCTCCATGGAGCCAGTTTGGTGCTTGAAAGAATGGGATGGCACAAATATCTAGATCGTTTATGGGTTCCATTTCGGCATTTATATACCTTATCGATTGTTGCGATCGGATGGGTGTTTTTTCGCTCCGACTCTCTGAGTCATGCGATCGCCTATTTAAACAGCATGATTGGTCTCACGGATGCCGATGGGATCAAATATTCCGCGCTCTACTATTTTGACCTAAAAACCTTTGTCAACTTGAGTGTGGGATGTATCCTAGCAACCCCGATCGCAAACTGGGTAGGAGCATATTTACAAAAGCGGACTATTTCCCCTCGATTCAATCATTTTCGCTCTGTTCTGTATGCGGGTCATTATTTGCTTCTGGTTAGCCTATTTCTACTCTCTGCCGCTAGTCTGGCATCAGGAACTTACAATCCCTTTATCTATTATCGGTTTTAGAGAGTGTTTGAGAAGTCTAGTATCTCGTATAAATTCCTGCTTTCACCCCCTCTAGCTCCCCCTTACAAAGGGGGAGGATATGAGTTTCCCCCCTTTGCAAGGGGGGATTAAGGGGGGTAAAAACTTTTCAAATAAGCTCCTTAGCTTGCAGATAGTTCGTCCCATAAATTTTCCCATAAATTTTGTTCCATGCATCAAGAGAAAGCACCTCGAATATTCGACAGTCTATTGATTACGACCTTTATTATTGGTCTGTTTTTACCGTTAGTTTTGACCCATAATCGGCATGAGTCAGCGATCGAAAAGCGCAAGCTAGCTGCATTTCCCGAACTGAAATGGGATCGAAAAACAGTGACGACATTTCCATCTCAGTTTGAGGCGTTCTTTAACGACCATTTTGGATTGCGCGATCAATTCGTCCAACTTTACTCCCTCTACAGCATCCTGTTAAAGAGTTCGTCCAATCCTAGGGTATTGCTGGGATTGGATGATTGGCTGTTTTATATTAATCCTGATGAGGGCAATAGTCTTGAGGATTATCGGAGGAACGATCCGTTAACATTAGAGGAACTCAGTAAATGGAAAACCTCCTTAGAAGCAAAATATAGATGGCTCAAGCAACAGGGAATTTCCTATCTTTTTGTGATTGTGCCCGATAAATATTCGATTTATCCAGAATATATACCTTCCCATATTCGGCAAGTGGGCACGCAAACCCGTCTCGATCAACTGTTGGCTTATATGAAGGATTCCGAAGTACCCATTCTCGATCTAAGACCAGTCTTGCTCCAAGCCAAGCACAAAGGACAATTATTTTATAAAACGGATACCCATTGGAATGAGTTTGGTGCAGCGATCGCCCAGCATGAGATTATCCGAACTATTCAAGGCATTCTTCAAAAGCACTATCCAGATCTCATTCCCATCAATTATTCCATGGAAGACTTTGAATTCGCTGAATATAGGTCGGGGGATATTGCGAACATGCTAAATATTTCTTACCTTCTCAAAGAGATGGTTCCTGAACTGCGAAAGCCCATGCCTTTGTGCGACAAACATATTTTGGAAGCACGACCTGAAGACCCGATGAAGGCAACATTTTTCACAGAATGTCGCACGAATGCACCGAAGGCACTAATTTTTAGAGATTCCTTTTTTATTATCTTACAACCCTATATTTCCCAATATCTTGCCAAGAGTGTTTATGTTTGGGAATGGCCAAATCTGAAGCTGCTGAAAAAATATCTGGAATACAACCATCCTGATATTGTGCTCGAAGAACGGGTAGAACGACATTTAAAATTCATAACCGTTTTTGAATGAATATGCTGAATACCGTAGCGATCGCCCCAGATCAGTGCGAAAATAAATTTCTATGAACTTTGCAACAAAGCTAAATGCAGCGATCGCTTCTAACCAAAGCATTTTATGCCTGGGGCTAGAGCCTAACCCAGAGGTAATGCCTGCAAACTATCTGGCTAAATATGTATCGGATGAGAGTGCTAGTCCGATCGATAGTTTATGGGAATGGATGCAGTTTATTATCCACTCCACCTCAGATTTAGTCTGCGCTTATAAGCCAACCCTAGGTTTTTATACGGCCTTGGGGGCACCGGGATTAGAGCTACTGAGCAAGACCTTAGCGGCAATTCCGTCCCACATTCCGATTATTCTCGATGCCAAACACGCCGATCTCAATAGCAGTACGGTGATGGCACGTACGGCATTTGAGCAGTGGCAAGTTGACGCGATTACAATTAGCCCCTATATGGGGCAAGACATTGCGGCTCGCTTCCTCATGTATACAGACAAAGCGATATTCATTCAATGTCATTCTTCTAATACCACAGCCAAAGCTATACAGGAATACCCCGATCGCACTGCACCCTTATATTTGGAAGTGGTGAAAACCTGTCAAGCTTGGGGTAGCTCAGAACAGCTTGGCTTAGAAGTCGGAGCCGCTACCCCTGAGGCATTGGCAAGGATTCGGGCAGCAGCCCCTGAGCGATTGATTTTAGGGCGGAGTCTCTGGGCAAATGTTGACGATCTACCCAAAGACACAGACACAGACAATTCTGAAGCCCAATCCTTAGAGACTTTGCAACAAATTCTCGACGCGGGTTTAGATGCCAATGGTGAGGGCTTGCTCATTCCCGTCAATCAAGATGTCTTGACTACCGTAGAGCCTGCAAACTTGGTGCGATCGCTGCGCGATCGGGTCAATCAAGCTAGACTGCATGTCACCAGTCAACGTCCTGCCTGTCCCGTCTGGCTACCCGATGTCTGCTTGCTCAGTCAGCAACCGCATTTAGATCTGATTTTGCAGTTCTATGACATTGGTTGCATCATGTTTGGGGAATATGTCCAAGCATCAGGGGCAGTATTTCCTTACTATATCGACCTGCGTAAAATTATCTCGAATCCGCAGGTGTTTGAAAAGGTGATCCATGCCTATGCCGAAATTCTGGAAAACTTACACTTCGATCGCATTGCTGGCATTCCTTACGGTTCACTGCCGACTGCCACAGGTTTAGCACTCCGCCTTAACTATCCCATGATTTTCCCGCGCAAGGAGGTCAAAGCCCACGGTGCTAGACGGCTGATTGAAGGCAATTTTCATGCGGGTGAGACCATTGTTGTGGTTGATGACATTTTGATCTCAGGCAAAAGCGTGATGGAGGGCGCTGAAAAGCTAAAGGTGAGCGGGCTGCGCGTTGAAGATATTGTTGTGTTTATCGATCACGAGCATGGGGTGCAGCAACGGCTGAGCGACAATGGCTATCGCAGCCATGCCGTACTGAAAATTTCTGAAATTACCGAAACCCTTTACCAAGCAGGACGACTCAATGAAGTACAATTCCAAACCATCGCCAAATCAGAAACAGGTTAGGATAATTGATATTTCTTTTTGGGTTGTTTTAATTTTTGGTGTTAAGGATATTTCTAGCAAAGAAACTACTATTGCTATCTAGTAAGTCGGACTTACCCCCTTTAATTCCCCCTGGTAAAGGGGGAAGATCGGAAATCCTATTCCCCCCCTTTACCAGGGGAGGGCTAGGGTGGGGTAAATTCTAAATGAGAAATATCCTAAGTCGCCTTCGGTGTTTGGGAAATAATTTTTAGGAAATAAAGTTACAGGCTCCCAAGCATTTGAATTTTTCACTCTTCCGATCCACCCTAACTCTCTAGATAAACCATGCTCAAGCAAGTTGCTCTTTTGCTCATTACCGCTTCCTTAACTACGGTTGCACCTCTATTTAGCTCGGCAGTTTCGGCAGAACCCACTCGACAAGCGCAGCCCAGTCAATTAGCACAGGCAGATCGGCAAGCGCCCGCTGAACTCAAAAGTGTAGTTGCTGGACTAGATGCGGCTGCCAACAAACGCGACATCAATGCGGTGATGCAGTTTTATGCTTCTAACTTTAGCCATAGTGATGGGCTAACCCGCGATCAGCTCAAAGAATTTCTGCAAGAGCTATGGCAACGCTATGCTCAGCTTAAATACAGTACCGAGATTGTCAAATGGGAGCAGCAAGGCGACAAGATCGTGGCAGAAACAGTTACACAGATTGATGGGGTGAAATCCAAAGCAGAGGGTGACTTTAAACTGACAGCAAAGCTAAATTCTAGTCAGGTCTACCAAAAGGTAAATGGTAAGTGGCAAGTACTAAGCCAGACGATCCTCTCAGAAAAGAGTTCGATGATCTCTGGTAGCGAGCCACCCAATGTGGAGTTGCGCGTCCCCGATCAGATTGGGGTTGGCAGACAATATGCGTTGGATGCGATCGTCACGGAGCCATTGGGTAACAATTTGTTACTTGGGGCAGCCGTAGAAGAAGCCGTCAATGCTAGAAATTACATTAAGGATGCCACGATCGATCTCGAACCCCTGCGTGCAGGTGGGGTGTTTAAGATCGGGCAAGCACCGTTTAAAGAAGGCGATCGCTGGATCTCGGTTGTTCTCGTTCGCGAAACAGGCATTACGATCGAAAGCCAAAGATTGCGCGTAAGCACCAACTTTACAGGCAATCAATATACCCCCTTGCCTGAGTACGGTACGACGCCTAGCCGCGTGCGCCCCAACCCGAACGATCGCTCCTCGTCTTAAAGTCTCCCGATCCAACACTTTACAAAAAATATTGGACGGCTAACCCTACTTTGTCATCGCGAACTCGGTTGGGATCGCTATGATAAAGTAGCAGTATCAGCTCCATATCGCAATTGAACCCATGAATCAACCAGTCCAAGCTGTACAAGCAGGATATTATGGCGATGCCAACTATCGCACCTATCCACCTGACTTACAGTCTCTACTGCTCAAAGAGCGCATTGTTTACATAGGGATGCCCTTGGTAGCTGCTGTAACCGAACTGATTGTGGCTGAGCTACTGTATTTGCAGTACGACGATCCTGAAAAGCCCATCTATATTTACATCAACTCCACTGGGACAGCACGAGAAGATGGCGAACCAGTTGGGTTTGAAACAGAGGCATTTGCCATCTGCGACACAATGAAATATATCAAGCCACCGATTCACACCATTTGTATTGGGAATGCTGTGGGTTCGGCAGCGATGTTACTCTCTGCCGGGACAAAGGGTTTTCGCGCCAGTTTGCCCAATGCCAGTATTGTCCTACGCCAGCCTAAGAGCTATGCGCGGGGTCAAGCCACGGACATTGAAATTCGTGCCAAAGAAGTGGTCGCCAACCGTGACACGATGCTACAGATTTTGTCGCGCAACACAGGGCAGCCCATCGACAAGATTATCAAAGACATCGATCGCTTGTTTTATATGACGGCTGAAGATGCTAAAGAATATGGCTTGATTGACAAAGTGCTAGAAAGCCGTAAGGACTTACCCAAAGCGATTCCTGCTGCGGTCAAGTAAAGAACTGTCTAAAGTGCTATTCATTCCACTCAATTAACCCTTCATCCCCACATAAAGTTATGCCCATTGGAGTACCCAGAGTTCCCTATAGAATGCCCGGATCGCAGTATACAGACTGGATCAGCATCTACGATCGCCTCTATCGCGAACGCATCATCTTTCTCGGTCGCGAAGTTGATGATGAAATTGCCAACCAAATTGTGGCAGTCATGCTCTATCTCGACTCGGAAGATCCCGGTAAAGATATTCGCCTGTATATCAACTCTCCCGGTGGTTCTGTGACGGCAGGTATGGCGATTTTTGACACCATGCAGCACATTAAGTCGGATGTCAGCACGATCTGTGTCGGTCTGGCTGCCTCGATGGGTTCCTTTTTGCTGATGGCAGGCACGAAAGGTAAGCGTGTGGCGTTGCCGCACTCTCGCATTATGATTCACCAACCGATGGGTGGTACGCGAGGACAAGCGACTGACATTGCGATCGAAGCGAAGGAAATCGTGCGTGTTAAGGGAATGCTCAATAGTGAGTATGCCAAACGCACGGGTCAGCCCCTCGAAAAGATCGAACGCGATATGGATCGCGATTACTTTATGTCAGCAGATGAAGCGAAAGCCTACGGTCTCATCGATCGCGTCATCGACGCAGTGTAATCTCAATTCCAGATCGCCCAAATTTAAATTACATCTACGACAGAATGGAAGTCAATCCAATACTTCCATTCTGTCTTTTTTTGACGCATGATGGATTTGGAATTGCTACAGAACTATAGCGATCGGGCATAATTTTGTAAGCAATTTTTTCTTGCCTAGAAAAGAAGGGGTAATTCATGAATTGCTCCTACCATTCAAATCTAATAGGATTGCCATATCATTTTTTATTCATTATCGCTAAATTTTGAATCAGTTGTACTTAAAACTTCTAATCGAACTTCAACAAAAAGGGGGAGTGCTTTTGCCTTCCGTACTGGATCTATCAGGACTGAGAGTCATTACTGAAGCAAGCGATCGCATTTTTACGCATATCGAACAACTGATTCGTCAATATGGAGCCGATCGCGTTAAAGAGCACCTTCCCAATACCTATAACTATCTCGAGCGATCGACCTCAGTCAGCCCGATCGCTTTGGCAGATTACCTCAATCCGAGAGAAGATATTCTCAATCTTTTTGCGAACTCTTTAGGGATGACGCTGCTTGGGGAAATTTTGGGGCGCGAAGTTGTCTGCAATCTCACCAAGTCCAGAGTGACAAAACAATATGCGCCCGTTAACTATCATGCCTTACATCTGCCAAACCAATGGCATCAGGATGGCGCATTGGGCGTTTCTTTCCCAACAAGCGACTCCTTGACGAGTGCTCCCTATATCAGCGCAGCCATGACCGCAATGGTAATTTGTTGGATTCCCCTCGTTGATTGTTTCGGCGATCGCCCCAGTCTGGAATTTATCAAACAACCGTGCGATCGCTTGCTGCACTACGACTATTTGAACGATCGCAAGTTAGAGAATCTGTTCGCACCAAAGGATTTTTGGGTTCCAGAACTCAAACAAGGCGATATGTTAATTTTCCTGAATGGAACGCTGCATAGAACCTATGTCACCGAAGCCATGAAAAGCGATCGCACCAGTATCGAACTGCGGTTTATGCCTTCCCAACAAATTCCACCATGGATGCAAAGCGATCGGTTCGCACAAATCCCTCCTCAAACACCCCATATCCATTAGCTTTTGGGAAACCACTGAACTGAAAACTGTCAACTGTCAACTGTCAACTGTCAACTACTAAGCAACCATTGTCTGACCCTGTCCTGGAGAGCCAATCGTAATCACACCACCCCACGCACAGTTACAGGTACAGGAATTGTTTAAGGCTGGGAAGTTGTTAATCATTACGGTTGGGGAGCCGGGCTTCCAAGGGGTTGTCAAAGGTACGCAGGGCATAGGTGTAAAAGTAAAAACTCCAAGTGCGGCGGCAGTGGCAGCAGTAGTAGCTGCTGATACAACAGGGTTTGCCATCGAGTTACACATCCCAAACGGAGGAATATTTGCGATCGGGGCAAAGTCCATGATGGTTGCGGCTAGAACACCTCCCACCATCACAGGTAGACCTTTGGGAATTACTATCAAAGAAGACGGTGATACACCGAAACTACAAGTCATCGTTGCACCCATCACAACCTGTACAGCCATATTTTCAATGCTCCTTAACTAACTTTCATCGAACAAATTAAAAAACGTTACATGGAAATCTACGCTAGTTAATCATTACCGTACCACCTTTAATTGTTGTCATAGCCTGTCCAGCAACTTCGACCTGAGCGCCTTCAACTTTTGCTTGTCCTGTTCCTTTTAGACTCGACGTCGTCCCTTCGATCGCCACACCAGCAGCACCAAGCGTAATTTTACTAGCGCCAGATTTGAGTTCAATGCTTGTGGCAGCAAGCGTAATGGTGCTTCCGCCAACTTTTATTTCAATGGTGGTTGAGGCTTCAATTGCGATTTTACTACCCGTATCTAACATCTCCATTTTTTGACCACCAGTAGTCTGTATTAAAATTTTCTTATTTTGATCGTCGAGTTTTACTTGGTGCCCAGCTTGGGTTTTAATCTCGACAAATTTTTCGGTGTCATTAAGGTAAGCGTGGTGCCCCGCCACTGTGTCAATATAAACGCCTTTTTTGCTACTATCCTTATCCTCTTCCACAAACTGGAGTTTGTGACCCGTGCGAGTTTTGATCGTGCGCAATCGCACTTTACCACTAACAACAGAGTTATCCACGGTTTCTGGTGGTGCATCTGTCCCATTCCAAACACCCCCAATCACATAAGGACGATGGATATCGCCATGTTCGAAGGCAACTAAAACTTCATCGTTGACTTCTGGCAAACAGTCAAATCCCCTGGTGGCTCCCGCACCTACAGCAACTACTCTCGCCCAATCGCTTTCATGGTCTTCCGTCAAAGTAGGAAACTTAACCTTAACGCGCCCCCATTTCTTAGGATCTACGTTGTTCGTTACAATACCTACCAAAAGAGTTTGTCCTGGTTGCAAACGAGCTTGAGGCGAAAGCGTTGCCAATAGATCGCCGCCACGCAGCCCTCTGACGCTAAACTCTGTGGAGTAGACCCCTCCCTGATAGAGGTGGCGCGTTGCCGTTACATAGTAATCACCATTGTACTTACCCATGTTAGCTAGGGTGACGACTTTCCCCGCGCGAATGTTAGGATTTCCGATCGCTCTGGCATCCGCCTGAACGTATTCTCCGCCTACCTCGGCAAATAGAGAGTTGGCAATGGTCGTAGCTTCAGTTGCCGACGAGACGGGGCGATCGACGACGATTAACTTAGAACCTGATGGCTTTCCATTAAACGCTGCAGCTTTGCTTACACCCGCTCCGTGAGTGTTAGAAGTGAGTAAAGTTGCCGAACTAGCCGTGGAAGCGATCGCTTGTTTGGTTTGATAGTTCCATCCCCTGACCTCAACCTCACCCACCTGCTCGGAGCTACTTACCCGAACGCGGAAGCTAAATAAGTCGAGTAACCACGTTAAGGTAAGAGAGCCACTACTCGTAGGCGCACAAAAATTAAGCTTTCCATCGCGCACGTAAAGTTCAAAGCCATTCCGCGCTGCCCGTTCGCGTAAAAACTCCATATTGGTTTGGTTCTCTTGGAAAACATAACCAACGGGGTCGCCAAACCCATAGGGTCCGCCCGTATCAGTAATCGTGCCAGCGGGAATCCCCAATTCGACAATAATTTGTTTGACGATATCACTATCTTTCTTTTGAACGAAAGAACGATTGTAACGTCCGCGATGTAATCGATGAGAAACATCATAACCGCGAATAATAATTGGAGCCTGAGATTCGCTCGTAAATTGTGCTTCGATCGCTGTAATTTCGCCCTTAAAAACCGTTCCCGTAACTTCATCAGAATTCGTCAAGCCAATCTCAATCTCCTTCCCAATTGCAAACAAAGCATCATGCTTCCACGCCACATCATTCACATCTCCAGCGAAATAGTCATTATTGATTACCAGCGTAAACATGCTAGGTAGATGGAGGCTCTCTTCGACCGAAATTTGCAGAAGATCTTGTAATAACTCCTCAGATGCGGGAGAACCATCTATTTTGATACTCGCGTCAGCAATGTATGTTGGCATATACGGATGATAGTTTTACTGGGTGGATTGGAAATGCGAGTCATATCCCTACCGGCTTGTTAAGATTTACTCACGAGAAATGATTAGGCTTGATCGTCATCAACTTCTTGTAAGGTTAACGTCACCTTAGCCCTGACAGGCGTGCCATCTTCTAGGAACATGGTTAAGCTATAGTCAATATCGGTAACAAAACATTTTAAATAACTTTTACTGCCCCACGCCAACACGTAGATAGGCGGACGTTGGACAGATTCAGACACAAAGTCTACAGCTTTTAAAATGGGGTCGAGTTTGGTGTAAACGCTTGTACCTGCTTCGTAGGTGTCAAACACAAGATTGCTCAGCGTCACAGTAGCGGGCTCTGGTCTCGCAAAGGAAATTTTGGGCATTCCCGATGCTGTCCGCGTGCCCTCGGCACGGTTGAGTTTAATCGATCGCTTCAGGTTAAGCTCTGTGGGGTTGAACTGAAAGGTAATCGATGTCGCACCTGAGTCTGTGGTCGTAAGCATAGCTTTTACAAGTTGACCCGTCATTGCATATCCTCCAAAACATATCCTCCCGATCTACGATCTAGTATAGGCAACTTTACCAAGGTAGTTGCCCGGAATATCCACTACCATGTCGCTCTCGCTCGATCGCCAAGCGTTGTCGTAGTAAAACATAAATTTCCTGCGCCAAAATTTCAAGGTTTGTTGAAATGTCCGCATCCTCATGGGCATTATCTCGATCTCCATAGCTCACCCCTACTTCAGAACTATCTGCAGACCTTTGGATAACAGGCGCTTGGACTTGTGAAGGTGGTGCGAGAGACGATCGCGTATTTGTCGTTTTGCGATCGCTAATTAACTCTTGAATGCTCGACCAAGCAGAAGTTGAGCTACCAGAATCGCTCTGTCGTTGCACGATCGGCAAAGAACTTACTGGCGCAGTACTTGCCAGTGAAACACTTGCCCGTGAAGCATCAATCGTGGAAGAACTGACGGGCGAACTTGACATGGCTCCAACTAAGTCAGCCAGACTCGACCAAGTATCAGGAACCGTTGAGGTCAGATCGGGCAAATTCAGTGCGCCATCACTGCGATCGTCGGAAGGGGAATTATCAGATTCTGGCGCGAGCATTCTTTGGATTGTGCTGGGCAGAGAGGAGATTTTGGATTCAGGCGAACTGGTTGATGGGTTAAATGACGATCGCTTATCCGCAGATCGCTGAATCGGTGGAGCTAAGTCAAAAGGATATTCTAAGGGTGCGTTGAATCTTGCCTGAAGAGCCGTTGGATCTGCTGTTTGCGACAGGATCCCGTTAGCGGTTTGACTGCCGATGGGACTGGGTGTGTTTCCAATGGTATCAGAGGTTTGTCCTAGCGGCGAACTTCGAGATATGGTATCAAGAACCGTAGGAAGTAGAGGGAAAGATGGAGTCGCGACTTCATCATTTTCAGGATTTGGAAATTCGCTCGAAAGACTCGAATGAGATTCACTAGACTCTGATTTGAGCTGTAAAGGTATTTCCAGATCGGAAGACTCAGGAGCTTTTACTGTTTGGCTTGTGGGCGTTTCGGACTGTTCGTTTGTACTTGCGATCGCTGGCGATCGGCTTGTAGATTGTTCAGAAGCATCTCTTTGTATAGTTGTTTGAACAGTTGGTTGTATATCTGGTTGCGGACTTGATTCGACAAGATTTTCTGTGCTAGCGTTCTCTGTGTTGATGTTCTCTGCATTAGGAATGCGATCGCTCGACTCTACCTTTCTTTGCAAGAGTGATGAAGAATCTTCAAGAATGGATGCGTTGTCCGACTGTGTGGATTTTATACCACTTACTTCGGCTTCTCTTTGTAGTGTCGGCAAAACGATAGGTTCGGCAGTTGAGCTAAACCTGTCAGTTTTTAGATTGGAAAGTGCTGGAATACTTGACGATGGCGATTCAACTGGCTGACTTGAACTCTCTCGTTGAATGCTTACGCGATCGGCTTGACTAGACTCCACTTGTGCCTGAGTCGATGGGATCGAATTAGGAGTTGTTGTATCTAAAAATTCATTGCGAACGGAGTCACTGATTTCAAGACTTGGTGACTGAGAATCAGCGATCGCCTTTGCCGCAGGCGTTCTTTGAATGTCTATACCCTGTGCAAGATCGCGATCGCCAACAATTTCACGAGTCAAAGATTCGCTAGAATCAACACTAGATTTAATATTAGATTCATCCTGTCTTTGAATCGCTGTAGGTACATCAGACGATTCACCTTGTCGTTGTATCGACGGCTCGGGAATACTTAAGTCTAAGGACTGAGTTCCAAGCGAATCGTTGGTTGCAAGACTTGGTGATCTGGGGATTTCCGTTACCAGATCTAAGGTCTGTCTTTGAATTCCAGCATCTTCAGTGTTACCAGCCGCGTTCGTGGTAATTTCAATATCCTCAATGACCGACAAACTCGATTCAGCTTGCTTTTGAATCACTGGAGGCACATCAGTGATTCCAAGTGTAGGCTCATGAGATGGAATAGTTGTTTGATTGGCTAGCTGAGAAGCATTGATTGGCAGTTCTGAAGCTTTTCTTTGAATACTAATATTCTCAGGATCCCGTCCTTGAGTAGTAGGCTCGCTAGATTCAAGGGGTTCAAGATTTATCGGCTGAGAAATATTCGACTGAGGCGGAGTAGGCGAAGTTAAACTCTTTCTTTGAATATCAAGATTTTCAGTGTTACTAGGAATTTCAGGCTCATTAGTATTGGGTTGAGTTAACTCAACCTGTCTTTGAATTGAAATAGGTTCAGCAGTCCTAGAATTCACAACCCGATCGCTACGGAGGTCATTAGAAGTAAGGCTTGACGACGGAGGAATATCCATTATTCGATTGGAAGTCTGCCATTGAATGCCTTCACCTTCAGAATCGCTAGCAATTTCAATACCCTCAATAGTCGGGAGACTAGTTTCAGATTGGGTTTGAATCCCTAGAGGTGCATCAGACAAAGACTCTTGATTAAGCGCTTCAACTACAGGACTGGGCGTCTGAGTGATATTCGTCGGCTGTGCCGAGATCTTTCTTTGAATGCTGATATTTTCAGAATCGCTACCGAATTCTTGAGTAAAAGGTTCGCTAGATTGAGTAGCCGCCAGATTTGTCGCCGCAGAAATATTTGATGCAATATTCGATTGAGGAGGCAGATTTGGTGGAGTTAAACTCTTTCTTTGAATATCAATGTTTTCAAAGCCGTTGGGAACTGCAGATTCATTAGGGATAGATTCATTGGATCCAATCTGCCTTTGAATAGACCTAGGCTCGGGAGTAAGAGAATCAATCGACTGGCGATCGCGCAAGTCATTCGCCGTAGAACTTAGTTGTGAATCCACTATAGGAGCTGAAGCCTGCCTGTGGATATCCACAGCTTCAGTATCACTAGTGATTGCAAAGCTTTCTGGAATCGATAAACTCGACTCAGCTTGTTTTTGAATTAATGGAGGTGCATTAGGGATAATTGAATCTGAATGCTCAATAAGGACAGAATCACTGAGGGCAAGATTAGGCAACTGAGAAGTATTCGACTGATTTAACTGAGATGGAGTGGGCTGAGGTGATTCTTTTCTTTGAATGTTAAAATCTTCAATATTTGCTGGGATTTCAGTTTCACGAACAATGTTTTCATTAGCAATCTTCATGCGTTCAGGAACCGACACACTAGGTTCAGCTTGTTTCTGAATTGCTGGTGTTACATCAGAGATGTCAGGGACGGGAACTGAAGACTCATTGCTTGGAGTTTCATTGACTGCAAGACTGGGTGTCTGGGCAATATTCGTTGACTGCTCTGATATTTTCCTTTGGATACTAACACTCTCAGCAGTATTCCCAGTGATATTTTCGATGTCGCGATCGCTACTGAATTCTTGAGGAGAAAGTTGGCTAGATTCAATAGTCGTTAGATTTATCGGCTGAGAAATACTAGACTGCGGTCGAGCGGATTGAGCTAAATTCTTCCTTTGAATATCAATGGTTCCAGTGTCTCTAGAAATTCCAGTATCAGCAGCGAATTCAGCCTGTCTTTGGATTGATGTGGGTTCAGGAGTACTAGAATCCACGAACTGATTGCTAAGTGAGTCATTAGTCAGTGGACTAGGTGATTGAGAAATATCCACTACTAGCTCTGAAGCCTGCCCTTGGATACCTGTATCTTCAGATTCAGAAATTCTAACAATTTCAATACCTTCTGTAGTAGGCAAACTAGTAGGATTAGCTTGAGTTTGAATTGCTGGAGATATATCAGAGGTACTAGGAGCAATACTAGGATCTGAGGGCTGATTACTAGAAGCTTCCGCAGCTATAGGACTTGGTGTTTGAGAAGTATTTGCTGGCTGAGGCGAAGTTTTTCTTTGAACGCTGATATTCTGTGGGGTGCGATCGACGCTAGTTCTAGATGCAGATTCACTAGATATAGATTCACTAGATTCAAGGGCTGCTGGATTTGTCGGCTGAGCAATATTTGGTTGAGAGCGAGATGGCTGAGTTAAGCTCTTCTTTTGAATATCAATACTTTCAGAGACACTAACAGTTGCAGGTTCATTAACCGTAGATTCATTTAATTCAATCTGTCTTTGAATTGAGGTGGGTTCGGGAGTACTTGAATCCATAGACAGATTAGAGCGCGAATCATTTTGAGCGGAATTAGATTCACGGGATTCAACTTGCCGTTGAATTGGCATAGGTTCAAGAGAAGTGGAATCTAATGACTGACTGGGAAGTGAGTCATTGAAAAGATTCTGCGTCTGAGCAATGTTCGTGCCCTCATCGATCGCAAAACTTTGTGACTGAGGAATATTCGTACTCTCTATCGCAGCCTTCCTTTGAACGCTTATCGTCTCGGTATCACTGATTATTCCTTGAGCAACGGGATCGCTAGATTCAATTGCTGTGGGACTCATCGGTTGAGAAATACTCGACTGAGGCTGAGATGACGGAACTAAGCCCTTCCTTTGAATATCAATATTTTCAATATTCCTAACAGCTTCAGTTTCATCAGCAGTAGATTCTTTCGATCCAACTTGTCTTTGGATTGAAGTAGGAATTGACGTGGTTTCAGGAGGTCTAGAATCCACAACTTGATTGAAGCGTGAGTCGTTTTCAATAGCATTAGATTCACTGAATTCAATTTGCCGTTGAATTGACGTAGGCTCAGAAGCCATAGAATCTATACCCTGATTGCTATATGGCTCATTCGCTGAAGGACTCGATAACTGAGAAACATCTACTTCCTGCCTCTGAATACCAACACTTTCAGAAATAGGAGCAATTAACTCAACACTTTCAGTAGCAGATACATTAGGGTCAGCTTGTTTTTGGATTATGGGAGGCGCATCAGAAATATTAGAAGATGAAGATTCTATAACTTCAGTGGAAGATACATTAGGGTCAGCTTGTTTTTGGATTATGGGAGGCGCATCAGAAATATTAGAAGATGAAGATTCACGACTAGATATCTCATTAACTGTGGGGCTTGGGGGCTGAGCGACATTCGTTGGTTGAGATGGAGCTTTTCTTTGAATCCCTAAATCTTCTGATTTTCTAGAAATCCCAATCTCATTTTGCTTTTGAATCGGCGCGAGCAAATTAGAGGCAGGTGTGTTTGAGGACGCCTGACGAGAAGAGTCGTTGGCTGAACTGTTTGATGGTTGAAAAGCAGTAAGCTGAGTTGGCTGACTTGAAGCTTTTCTTTGAATTCCTAAACTTTCCGTTTTGCTAACAATTTCAGCTTTATTCGAGATGATAGGTTCACTAGAATCACTCGTAGCACCTTGTCGCTGCACTTGACTGGGCAAGGAATTCGCAGATGGATTGTCTACTGTTGTTTGCGGATTAATGGGCGTTGCTTTCTGTTCGGATAGATTAGCGTCATTCGTAGCAGGCGTGGTGGGTGTAGTGGAAACTCTTGGAATGGGTGTGGAGCTAGATGTACTCGAACTACTAGTTTTTCTCTGTAAAGGAGCAGTTGTGTCTTGTTGAGATGCCTGAGGCTGCGGTGATTGAGACTCTTGCGATTGAGGTTGTGGTGATTGAAATAGAGATGTCAATCCATCCCAAACTGTCTTTGCGATCGCTGCACCCAAGCTAGGCGTCGATTTAGTCTCAGATTGCTTTTGTATGGGCATTTGAGCGTTAGAAGCAGGCTGGGCAGGAATTTGATTCGTAGCGATCGCATCCGTATTCCCCAAATTGCTAAGCGGTTCTGACACCAAGGGATCTGAATTTGTCGCAGGTTTCGCTTGAATGGGTGTCTCCGATCCTGCTTGAACAGGTGGAACTAAATCAGATGTAGTCTTTTGAACTGTAACTGGATTGATATCTTGGCTAATAATGCGATCGCGACTAGGTTGAATAGAAGCTATAGTATTTGAAATCTTAGGTGTTGGGGCAGAGTTAAAGCTTGGCTCGGCAGTAGATTGAGAGGTTTGAGCGGCAGGATTACTAGTGGCTTCAGACTGGCGTTGGAGTGTTGTAGGACGATCGCTCACAGGTGGAGAAGAAATATCCTTAATGTTTGGGATAGATGAGCTAGGGGAAGTCACTAGAGGGCTAGCTAGATTAGTTCCTAAATCAGTTTGTGGTGTTAAGGCGGGAGATGAAGTTGTTGCTTCAGAGATCGTTTCAGGAATCTCTTCAGACTTTCTCTGAATTGGCGGTATTGATGTCGGAGCATCCTGAGAAATTGATGTAGACTCAGTCTGGACAACATCAGTCGTGTCAGGTTTAAGCTGCAATGAGGAAAGGGGACTAGATTCAGATATATTTTTCGATATATTCTTCGGTATATTTGTAGTCCCACTTGCTTCCGTTTGTGGCGGAGTAGGAACTGAAGCCGAAGATGTGGGAGGTGCTTCAACTTTCCGTTGAATCTTAGCAGTAGGACTAGGAGTTTGACTGGGTGGTGTATAGATCGCTTTCGGTAAAGGCTCAGAGGATGTGACAACATTTATCTCAGAGGGAATTGCAGACAGATCGCTAAATTGCGGTGCGATATTCTGTGAATCTGAGATGGACGGAGCTGAATCTGTAGGACTGGAATTCGTGCTAACCTCTGCTTGTCGCTGAATTGGTGTTGAAGG
The DNA here is from genome assembly GCF_036349135.1 of Tumidithrix elongata BACA0141. Taxonomy (NCBI): domain Bacteria; kingdom Bacillati; phylum Cyanobacteriota; class Cyanophyceae; order Pseudanabaenales; family Pseudanabaenaceae; genus Tumidithrix; species Tumidithrix elongata. The sequence goes on along the minus strand of NZ_JAZBJZ010000037.1, from coordinate 15,830 downwards.
CTCAGAAATATCTTGAGAAGAAGCTTCTGGGGTGAAAACCGTTGAGTCTACTGATTGAGAACTGGGGCTTGTAGTTTGTGGATTTGTGACTGGAGAATTCGTGGTTGGAGGATTTACTTGTGAGGATGAGGGTATAGAAGTAGTCTTGGATTCAGTGGAGCTAAGACTATCTGGCTTTTTTTGTAATGGTGTTATTGATGGAGTTGTTGAGGGTGCTGATGGCAATGAATCAGTGGATTTAACTGGTACATTACTTGGTGTAGGATCATTGGGAGATCGATCGATGGGTGCATCTTGCGATCGCTGCACAAGACCTTCATTCTGAGATATAGTAGACGAAATTGATGCATCACTAGAAAGAGGTTGAGTTTGTACCGCATCTGGGACAGCAGCCTTCATTTGTACGGATGTTGCCGACGATGAATCAGGGGTAGTTGAACTATCTACCTCACTTGTTTTTTTTTGGGTGGAATCTCTGTTTGAGCTAAGGGCTTTATTCTCTCTCATGATCTGCATGAGTTCAGGCGTGACGCCCGATGTTGAAGTGGTAGAAGACTCGGCTTTGGCTTGGATAGAGACTTCCGCTGCGTTAACGTTCTTGCCGATTTCTGATTGTGGAGAGGTTGATAATTGGGGGCTACCTATGTTACTGGGGGGATTTACAGCAGGCTCTCTATTTGAACTTAGCGCTCTATTCTCTCTCATGATCTGCATGAGTTCTGGTGTGATGCCTGATGATGAAGTGGTAGAAGATTCAGCTTTGACTTGGATAGGAACTTCCGCCGCGTTAATACTCTCGCTGGTTTTAGGTTGCTGAGTAGTGGATGATTGGGGACTATCCATAGACTCTCTATTTGAACTGAGCGCTCTATTCTCTCTCATGATCTGCATGAGTTCAGGCGTGATGCCCGATGATGAAGTGGTAGAAGATTCAGCTTTGGCTTGGATAGAAACTTCCGCCGCGTTAACACTCCCGCTGATTTTAGGTTGCTGAGTAGTAGATGATTGGGGTAAATCATCCAAATTACTGGGATTCTCTGTAGCAGAACTTCTTTGTGAACTGAGTGCTTTGTTCGCTCTCATGATCTGCATGAGTTCTGGTGTGATACCCGATGAAGAGGTAGCAGATGGCTCGGCTTTGGCTTGGATGGTTGGCTGTGCATCATCAATCGCATCTCTCTGGATCGTTTCTGTGGCTGGCGTCACAACTGGATTAGATACTGATGATTTAGGCTGGGGAGAAACAGCAGGTGGATCGGCAATGGGAGCTTCTCGGAACGAAGTATTTACAAGATCGAAGTCCTGTGCCAGTTGCAGGTTATTGGGATTTGCGATCGGTATCGCACCCAACGGATAAATAAACTTCGGCTGAATCCATTGGGTATGCAGGCCCAGAGGTCGAGCAGGCATCAGAGGTCGCTGGATGCCAAGTGGTGACATGGCACCTAGCCTAGCTTTGGGTAGATCCTCAGAGGGCAGATCGTTAGAGGGTTGATCGGTTGATTCTGACATAGGAAGCTGCGATCGCGCGGGGTATGAACTTTAATGTGAGGACTACGAACTGGGGAATGCGCCGCTTGTGGCATTACGGGTCACGACCGTAGCAGCCCCACCTCCAGTAGCTGCAACTGTTAGACCTTCACAGGCAATGGTAATTTCTTCCATAGCCACTTGGGTACTGTCTGCGGTGAGCGTAGGTGCTTTCCATCCTACGGCGACAGCCCCAATCAACGTCCAGCATTGCTTGGTTTCACCTGCTTGGTTAAACACCAAAATCCGAATATTGCGTCGTCTATTTGTGGTTGCCGTTACCCAATTCCAGAAGCTCAGATCGTCGGTGACTCCACGTTTTAGCGTAATATCGTTAATTGTTCTGCCGCCTAAAAGAATTCGCTGTTGATCGTTGACGCCGCCTTCAGAAATCTTTTTCGCTTCGATGGTTACTCCCAACCCAGAACATTCATTAAAGCAAGCCACAATTGATGCGTCTGGCATCATCTCTACATAAAAGCGATTAGCAGTAACATAGGCTGCTGCTCTTGGAAAACTACTAGAATTTGTCATAGCCTACCCCGATAAGTTGTGCTGCGTTCTTTTTGGTTGCGAATCTCGTCAGTCAGCAATTGATAAACCCGATCGCTTAGTTGTAACTTTGACATCGGATCTTTCAAAATGGTAGCAATTAATTTTGAGATTAGGGCTTTATTCTCGTCATTAATCAGATCGCTGCCCCCTAATGTATGCCTATAGGATGCCACTGGTCTAGCGATCGCGCCGATAGGCGGCAAAAAGACCTGTTTCTCTTGAGATGAGTTCGTTGTGTCTATCTTTATGTCATCGCGATCGCTTGGCATAGGTTAAATTTTTTAATTTCTTAGAGTTTAGCTTTCGATCGCGACGACTGCAATTACGGTTGTTGCGACAAAATACCTATTTTTTATTAGTTTATGGGTGACAAGCCCACAGACAATCTTAAGACTGCATAAAAGTTACGAGTTGACGAGACCTATGACTGCTCCCCGCTGTCGGTGTAGTCGCAAAAGATGTTTAGCCCAACCTTGATGATGTAAAGCGCGATGACGGTGGCGATCGCGGGGTCAATTGGCAAACCAGCTACGCCGACGAGGGAGACGATCAGCCCTGTAAGCAAGGGCGTACTACCGGGATTTTTAGAATATTCTTTGACCTTGCCGCGAAAGCCTTCATCACCGCAGAGTTCTTGCCGCAGGACTTTGAGCGTAGATTGCCACAGAGATTTTTTGGGTTCGCCATAGGTTTCTCTAGGATTTTTGGCTTCGATCAAGCGATCGAAACATTCGTCGAGGTTGCCGTTGGCGGCGGAAAGGTATTCCCAAACCTCTTGGGCTGGGGCATAGTCGTGTAAAAGTTGCTGTGCCGTTTCGATTTCGGTGGGTGTAAGTTGTAGAGTCATGATTCCATTCATCCATTATTCGTTTAACTGTAGGGGCAAAGCATTCCCGCCGCAATAGACAAATTCTGCGATCGCCTCAATATGGGAATGCTTTGCCCTAAACCTCGCAACGTAGCGACAATTTATCAATGGGAGTGGAGAGCATCACACGCAGATCCCCGACTTTTTGCGCGATTTCCATCATCAATCTTTGGTTGCAAAGAAAAAGTCGGGGATCTTAAACGCCTTGCAATGCAGGGACAATTTGTCAATTGGAATCAAGAGAAGAGGGTTTAGCATTTGCGGAGCGAAATGTCTGTTGTGTTTTTTGGGATGGTGACGCAAATGCTAAACCCCTACGGGTCAATGTTTTGCGTTGTATCGGATTGTGCGAACAACTGTCGCACGTCATCTATGCTGACACCAAGAATCTTTGAGGTCGCGGCGAGGAGGTCATCGCTTTGGGTGGATTGATAGATTTGTGCAAGCCTTGGAATTGAAAAGGTTTCAATACTATACTTATCTCTAAATTCTAGATAGATTTCCAGTGCAATGAGATAATTTTGCTTAGCTTCTTCTATTTCTCCTGTATCTAAGGCAACAATTCCCAAATTGTGATAGGTGCTTGCCTGAGAATAGCGATCGCTAAATTCCACCTTAATTTCCAGAGCTTTGAGGTAGTTCTGTTTCGCCTCTTCCCATTGCCGCAACCCATGGGCAACCATACCCAAATTGTTATAGGTGCCTGCCTGTAAATAGCGATCGCTAAATTCCACGTAAATATCCAGCGCATTGAGATAGTTCTGTTTTGCCTCTTCCCATTGCCGTAACTCTTGGGCTACTCTGCCCAACTGGTGATAGGTATTTGCCTGAGAATAGCGATCGCTAAATTCCACCTTAATTTCCAACGCATTGAGGTAGTACTGTTTCGCCTCATCCCATTGTTGCAACTCTAGGGCAACTCCACCCAACTGGTGATAGGTATTTGCCTGAGAATAGCGATCACCTATTTCCAGCGCATTGAGGTAGTACTGTTTCGCCTCATCCCATTGCCGTAACCCATGGGCAGCAATACCTAACTGGTGATAGATTGTTGCTTTATATTGACTTCTTCGTTTTTCGCCTAGAGTTTGAATAGATTCTAAGACTTTTAACTCTTTCTCAGAAATCAGCTTTGATTGCTCGTATTGATTTGTCCGTAGATATGTATTAGATAGGCTTTCAAGAACGAGCATTACCTCTTCTCCTAACTCACCTTCAATAAGTTTAGATGGATATTTTTCCATAGTTTGATTTACTTGTTCTGCTATCTTCAACCAACCTTCGGAATTATTGATAACTTCAAAATATTTGTCGAGGCAGAAGTAAATACTGATACTTTCTTGCTTGTCTAGCGAGATTCTCAGCGCAGTATAGAGATTTTCGTATTCTAGTCGGCAAATGAAAATGCCTAGCTGTCTCTCCTGCGAGTCTTTAGAACGCATCAAATTGCTAGAAAAACTTGCCAGATTGCGATAGTGAATTTTAAAACCTTCGCGCATGGCTTCGCGAGTTGTAGCTTCTACTTCATTCAATCGCACCTGCAAAAAATAGGGAAAGACAGGCTGAATCGTTAAGAAGCGTTCATCTTCAGCCATCATTGGCGAAAGTAAGCCCCAATTTATCGCTTCCTGAAGTGCGCCCTCAAAATTCGCAAAATCATAATCTTGAAAGGCTTCCAACTTCTGTAATTCCGCCGCATAGTTGGGAAGTGCATCACGCCAGATAAATCCACTAAAAGGCGCGAGGCAAAGCAGTAGTTTTTGGGCAGACTCTGAGAGATTGCTATGGGAATATTCCACGCATTTGAGAATACTCGAAGTCTTATCCCCACCATCCTTATCGCTGCCTTTATCCAGATCGATATCCGCCGCTTGCAACGCTGCTAAAATCTGTTTCGGTGTTTGTCGCTTCAGATTTGCCAGCACCACCTCCATCGCCAAGGGATATCCCGCCAGCACCTTCATTAAACGTTTAAAATCCTCATCTGCCCGTACTGGTTCGATCAGTTCTGGGGCGACATGCTGCTCTAAAATCCGATCCGCCAAGAGCGTTCTCGCTTCCAGATCTAGACCCTGTAAGCCGTAGATATTGCTCTTAAATACATCCTTCAGCCATTCCTCGCCACTGCGCGAACCTAGCACCACCTTGGTTTTACCGCCCACCAACTGCCGCAAAAAATTACGCAAATCGTTTTGCTGAGACTCATTCAGCGTATTCATAATCGCCAACTGTTGCCCCGTCACCGACTCCAGATTGTCCAGCATCAGCACGTAGTTCTCAGATTTCAGCTTTTGCACCAGTTTTTGCAACTGCGCCACCAAATTCATCGCCGCAAACTTGGCTTGTTCAAACCTGTCATAGACCTGCTTGCCGATCGCAAAAATAATTTGCTCCAGCGTCCATGCCTTCTCGTCATAGCCGAAATAAAACGCATCCTTGGCAAAATCTGTCGCGACCCACCACTGATGCAAATATTTGAGCAGCGTCGTCTTACCCGTGCCACCCATACCCCGTAACAGCAGTGCGTTCCACTTCAGCAACGCCTTCTCGATTTTGAGAATTTCTAGATCTCGCCCCACAAAGCCATAGTTGGGTGGCTCAAACCGATAGAGACTGCCCAGCCGCTCGTAATATTGCTCCTCCTCCGCAGGGGTAAATTCGCATAAATTCAGATCGACAGCATTACTGGCATAGACCACGGGCAACAGCCAATCTTCTAAGGTAATAGCCGTATTAAAATATCCCCGTCGCTGCCTATCGTGAAACAGTTCTTGCCGCCCCATGCGCACGGCGCGATAGAAATCCCGATTGGCAAACAACTCCTCATAGAGCCGCCGCATTAACAACTTCGCCGCCACCGTTGTCACCGAATAGCCCATCGCCACCACTGCCTGCATTCCCGCCGCCATCAACTGACTGCCCAGACTGGTTTCGTTAGCATAATCTAACTGCTTTGCCGACTGACAAGCATTGAGAATGCAGACAGGAATCTGCTTCCCCGTCAGCAAGCCCGCCAAATCCGCCGCCTCCACGGGCACAGCCTGTCCCTTTTTATCGCCATCAAAAAATAAAAACGCCTTACTCCCCGCATATTCCCCCAGATCGCCCAAGCCATAGCCGCGCTGATAGAGATAGCGATTGCGCTTCAGACCCATTTTGTAATCGGCGTAGGTCAGCAATGCCCCATGTCCGTCAAAATGCAGAATGTGATAGTAACCCGCACCGCGCTCTGTCAAACGCTCCACCAAAGCTTTGTACGTGGCGGGACGCAAAATCTCCACATTCACCCGCAATTGTGCCGAATCAACCAGTTCCACCAACGTGCGCGAAATCGTGCGATAGCCAACATCATCCTCTTCGTCGGGACGCGCCACGACTAGCAACACGTTCACCACGGGCGAGGGTTTCACCTGTGCGGGCATGGCTGTGGGGCGCGTATATTTCCGCACGAGCGCACAGTCCACCGCAAACGGACGCGGCAACTCAGGATCGCAGAGTGACTCCCAGTGCCAAGCCTGAAACTCTGGTGATGCACCAATAATCTCAATTTGCAAATTCATCAGATTAGACAGCAGGCGATCGTAGGCATTGTAGGCTTTGCGATCGCGAAACACCTGCTCAAATAAACTCACGCCATACTCGCGCACGCTCTCCGCCGCCGACTGCGCCCTGACCGCATCCACCAAGGGCATCCGCAGCCATTCCTCAAAATACCAACCCAGATTGGCTTCTTTCTGAGGCTCCGCCGCAAAGGGTGCGAGAATCGCGATCGCGCCGCCATAATCCTGCCCGTCAATACTCAGGGTTACAGTAAAGCCATCCTCAATTTGCTCTTTTTCCCGAATCTGAATGACAGACATAGCACCACTACAATATTTCTACTTTCAGTTTAACCGACCGACGGATCTGACATGGAACGCCCTAAAAAATGTCAGTTCGGGATAAGAAAACCTGAAACGCCATATGCATCCGACGGATCCCCCCCAGCCAGTCTGCCTGCTTTGTTCCGAAATCCTTAACCTGAATTTACCTTAAACCCTCTCCCCTAAACCCCTCTAACTCCCCTTCTCCTTGCAGGAGAAGGGGCTGGGGGAAGAGGTCAAGCATCGAAAATAGTTCAGCCTTTAAGAAGGATGAGATTTCAAAAGATCGGGGGTAAGATAACAATATTCTCATGAGGAAAATAATATGGCAGAGAGACTCAAACGATGGGAATCTCCTCGCAGCCAAGGTCGTAATGACAAGGGCAGAGGTGGCTCCGCCAGAGTGCGTCAACTCAGGAAACAAACCCAGATGCTACGGAAAAAGCTCAAGGAAAATAACAGTTCTTGAGCTAGATCGCGTTAATTCGAGATCGGAAAACCTGAAACGCTATACACCCCAATTCCCCTGCTCGATCGAGCAGGGGATCGAAACATTAAATCAAAGTTTGTCAGGACATCTAAAGCTATGGCGATCGCAAACCTAGTTTCTAAAATTGATAAAGTTAAAGTCTACAGCGATGGCTCGACCATCACGCGCATTGCGGCTTTCCCTGAGATTTCTTGGGCTGAACGCGATCGCTCTACCGTGGAATTTGCGGAAGTAGAGATTGCAGGCTTGCCATTAGCCCTAGATGACAGTAGCCTGCGCCTACGAGTGGAATCATTGTCGGATGCCGCAATTCCCCTACTAGTAACCGATGTTCGCATTGGCTTAACCGCTCCACCACCGCCTGAAGAGCAAATGGCATCCCTCGAAGATGAGATTAAGGCAGCACAGATTGAAGTCGATCGCTTAGAGCATAACCTACTTGCCCTGATCGAGAATGAAATCTCAATTTTGCAAGGTTTAGCCTTACCCGATCGCCCCGAAGGAGAGCCGGGCAAAGCCCCACCCTCTTCGCCCACGGGAGCGCGGTTAGTTTTAGAAAGTTTTAAGAACGAACAACTACGGTTGCGCGTGCAGGAAAAACGCGAGGTAAAAGCAAAACTCTATGACGCCCAAGAGCACCTCCGCGAACTCGAACAGCAACAAGCTCTTGCCTCTAGCGCTAGAACCGTCAAGGCACACGAACTGCGAAAAACCGCGATCGCCAAATTAGCCTGCCGCGATCGCACCGCTCTGCTATCCCTCGACTGGGCTTCCTGCCAGCTTGTTTTGGAATATTTCATTCCCGGAGCGCGGTGGGTTCCAACCTATATCTGCCGTTTGGATAGTGCCACCAATACCGCATCGATCGCCGTGCGCGCCCTAATTTGTCAGCGTACCCATGAAGATTGGACTGGCGTGCATTTAGAGCTATCGACCGCCATACCCACCACATGGTGCGAGCTTCCCGAACTCCCATCTTTACGCCTAGGAAGAGCGCAACCTGAGCCTCGTAAACTCGGGTGGCGCAGCGTTCCCGCTGGTGCGGAAGTATTATTTGAAGACTACGAACGTCAAAAGAAAGAAGCTTCGATCGCGATCGCTCGTGGATCTACCTACGAAGCATTGGAACTCCCAAAATTCACAAAACTAAGCGAGATCGAAAAATCTCAGATCCCAAGTGGACTTCCTCATATTCCTGACCTCCCAAAGAGCCTTCAAAACAGACACTCATTTGCGGCGGGGGCTGGAATTTCATCACCATCTGATGACTTTTCTGATATGGAGGTGATGACAGCTTCATTTTCATCCCCTTCACCACAACCAGCATCTACACTTTTATCTCGGGTTAGTATGGCTGCACCCCAAAAGGCTAAAGCTCTTACTTCTCAGGAAGTGTATTCTCCTGAACCCGAAGGCGATCGCAGTTTAGTGGAAGCGATCGATTACGCTTGGATGCGCTTGGGTTCGCCCGACGAGCCGCAGCAACGAGGCAAGCTAACTATAGGAAGTCAAGTAACAACTTATCTCGAAATTCTCAGGCGATTGCCTGTGACGCTTTACTTTAACGTCATGAAGACCGTGCAAGAGGCTAACCAACTTGCCATATCCTGCCGATCGCTGAGTTTACCTGCCAAGAGTGCGAATGTCAGACAAGAGGCACATTCCTTTGACTACACCTATGTGGGGCAAGGACGTGTAGACATTCCCTCAGACGGACAATTCCATTCCGTGGCTTTAACCAGCCAAACTGCCGATGTCGATGTGCGTTATGTCGTCGTTCCTCGCGAAGATACGAATGTGTTTCGGATCGCACAATTGCAGAATCCCTTGCAGGCTCCGTTGTTGCGCGGCGCAGCAGATGTTTACGTCGATGGCGAATATGTGCTCTTAACCCAGATTCCCACAATTCCACCTCGAGGAAAAATAGAACTCGGTCTGGGTGTCGAACAAGGCATCAAGGTAGCTCGGAATACCACCTTTGGAGAGGTGCGATCGGGTGAGACCTTGGTAGCCTTTAACGAATTGAGACATAGCATTCAGATTGCGATCTCCAACCGCCTCGATCGCGAGATTGCCATAGAAGTCCGCGATCGCATTCCTGTGCCTCAACCCGAGGCAAAAGTGGACGTGCAAATCACCCAAGTGTCGCCGCCTTGGCAGAAATACAGTCAAGAGGAACGGGGGCGAGTCCTTGAGGGAGGCTATCGCTGGCAAGTGCAGATCCCTGCCAATCGCGATCTGAATCTAGAAGCTAGCTATACGGCCAAAACCTTTATCGATAGCGAACTGGTGGGTGGCAACCGTCGCGAAGAATAAACTGTTTTCTTGATATTCGCAAAGAGATAATGATATGGCAATCGAGGATATTCAACTATTCACCTTAGACGCGCCCGTAACGACAGTTACCTTGTTAGAAGATCGAGCGCAGGTACAGCGAACAGGTAAGGCTACATTGTCAGAGGGGCTGTGGCGCATCACCGTCGATCGCGTTGCACCCATTCTATCTGACAAATCGTTACGGGCAGAATTTCGCGATCGCACCACCGCAGCGAGGGTGAACGATGTGCGGGTGCGGCGACGTTTGCGCAATCGTGAAGAGATTCAACAGGAAGTACTGGGGCAACTGTACGAAGAATGGCGATCGCATCGGATTCAGTTCAACGAATATAGCGAAGATGTGATGCAGTTAGAGGAACGCTTTGCTCAACTGAGCCATATTGTCTTTAAAGCCGTTCAAGAAATGCCGATAGATGCCGTGTGGGGACAGGTCGATCCGATGGCATGGCGATCGCAATTCCAAACCCTGTTTCAGCAAATCCGCGAGACGCGCATGGAACTATTTCAGACCCATCAGGCTCAAAAGCAGCTATGGCAAACCCTCGATCGCCTGCGCCGACGTCTGATCGAACAATCGCGTCCCGACACAATTTATACCGCCCAGTTCGAAGCCGACCTAACCATTCCACAGGCAGGTGAATACGAACTGAGCTTTGACTATGTTGTGCCCAATGCGCTCTGGCGCCCCTATCATCAAGCACATATGCAAATTGAAGAAAGGCAAATTGAAGAGAAACAAATTCAGGATGGGCAAACAGAAGGAAATCCAGTAGAAACCTCAATTCTAAACTTCCGTACCGATGGTTGTGTTTGGCAAAATACAGGCGAGGACTGGACAAATGTAGATTTAGTCTTTTCCACCGCGCGTTCCTCGCTAGGAACAGAGCCACCCTTACTCAGCGACGATATGCTCGCCGTGCAAGAAAAGCCCAAACGCATTGCCATCCAAATGCGCGATCGCGTCATTCAAAAAGCTGGGCTGGGAACGAGTGCTGCTAGTGATAATGCGATCGAACTGCCTGGGGTCGAGGATGGCGGTGAAGTTCGGACGTTGCGTCCTGCCAGTAAAGCCACTGTACCTTCCGACGGTCGCCCCTATCGCATCCCACTATTTGAGTTTAGTACGCCCACCCAAATCGAATATGTGCTGATGCCAGAAATTGCCTGTCAAGTCGTGCTAAAAAGCGAACAATCCAATAGTTCTAATTTCCCGATTTTAGCAGGGCCTGTGGACTTGGTGAAATCTACCGAATTTATCGGAAAAACCTCTGTGAACTTCATCGCATCCAAAGAGAAATTTGCCCTAGGCTGGGGGGTGGATGCCGCAATCAGAGTCCAACGGACGGAATCGCAAAAGCGCGAAGAGAACCACTTAACAAAATGGATGACTATCACTAAAAACATAACGCTCTATCTTTCTAATATTGGCGATCGCCCCAAAACCCTAGTGACCACTGAGCGCGTTCCCGTTTCTGAACTCGAACACATTCAAGTGGAGGTATTGTCGCCCTTGAGCACCGATGCCGTTCAGCCCGATGCCAATGGTTTCTGCACTTGGCAGTTACACCTACCTCCCTACTCGCAAAGATTGGCAGGATTGGCTTATACAATCTCAGCTTCCCCTGAAGTCCAAGGATTTTGAACTTCTCTATGCTCTATATAGAGCATAGAAGGGATTTCGGGCAAGTCCCCCAACTACAAGTCCCCAACTAGATGATGGGTGAAGCCCCCATTTGGGTTTTATTCCCCTCGCTCTGAGAGCTAGGGGCTAGGAGCTAAGGGTGAGGGGTGAGGGTTAAGAATCGACTTTCTCTAAAACAATTTTTACAGCATCAATCATGACATCAGGTCGATCGACCCAGACAAAATGCCCGCTTTTATCCGCTTGAAGATGGACGCAATTGGTTGATAGTTTTAGAAGTTCTAGATGCATTTTCTCTCGCAATCGATTCGCACTTTGCAACGGTATCAAAGCAGTCCAAAACGAAGGCTGAAAAAAAGAAGCGGATTGAATGCTGACGATAGGCATCGCCCCAAACTGATTTGCCCCACTGACCTGATCAGCGCTAGCATCTAGGTTTAACATCTCCTGACTCATGGTCACCCAGTGTTTCGGGCGACAAAAGGAACGTTTGATCGGATCGAGGGCATCCTTATGCAACTTTCGCAATTCAGGCTTGAGCCATTCAAAGACTTTGGCTGTTTTTAAGAGTCGAATTATCCCAAGTACTGAGCCAAGGATAGACATTATGAAACCAGCTACAAAGAAGAGTTTCAAAGCCTTCAATCGAAAAGGCATATTCAGCATTCCCACTTCATGCAGACCATCTGTGAGATAGTTTGCCAAGAGGTGACCTGCAATCTTCAAGTTTGCAAGCGATCGCTTGGTAAATTGTTGTTGCAGCAAATAGCAGAACTTGAGTAGTAATGGCTAGCATTGAGACACTTGAGATTTTCTATTTGGTTAAGGTAATCGCTCATACCCATTACTTAAGATACCTCCTAATTCATTGCATAGGATTTGCAGAACATTCCAAGGATGATTGAGTCAGGGTAGCAATGCCTATATTCGAGGAACAGAGATGGGTCTGAGAAGCCATGTAATGCAGAAATTTCCTCACCCTGTCGGGTGATTGCGCTCATGGGGACTATACATTGAAAAATATTGGCTTATGATTATAATTTGAGGTCAAATCAATCAACGATTGGCTGAGCAATTTATGGATTGAATTTGGTTTTGCGGTCAGAGTTGTAACATTAATATATCTATCTCATTTTGTTTTTATTAATTCAACGTCTTTCATTTGGGACAATTTAACGTAAACTTCTCTGGGGGGAAAGGTGGAACGGGAAAAATTAATCTTCGAAATTTCTAATCATATTTGTAACTCCCTCGATCTCCAAGAGATCTTATTTGCCTGCGTTCCTAAAGTACGGTCATTTTTGGCGTGCGATCGCGTTCTGGTATGCCAGTTTCAGCCAGATAGGAGTGGCATAGTTATTGCTGAATCTGTGCGCGATAACTTTCTTTCAGCTCTGGGAACCCACATCAAAGATTCATGCTTTCAGTCACAAACCACATCCCGCTTCAGTCCTGAGCCGATCGCGGTTAACAATATTTACACCACAGGCTACACCGCCTGTCATATTCAATTCCTAGAGCAGTATGGGGTTAAAGCAAGTATTGTCGCGCCCATTCACGGGTCAGGAAAATTATGGGGGCTGCTGATCGCACATCAATGTTCTGACGATCGAGACTGGCAGTCGGAAGATATAACCCTATTGCAACATATCTCGGTGCAGTTCGCGATCGCGATTCAAAAGTCTATCGCTTATCAACAGGTACAACAAGAACAGCAACAAGCCCAAACTCAAAGCCTAGAGCATGTGATAGTATTGTCTGAATGGTACAACCGACATGAAGTAGCAGAGAGAGCCAGCGGACAAATTCTCTATGAGTATCATTTCCCACGCGATTTCATCATTTGGGGCGCGAATACAGAGTTGATTTTGGGCTACCCACCCTCAGCGATGCCTCTCCATTTGGCGGGTTGGATAGATTTGATTCATTCGGAAGACCAAACATATTTTCGGCAAAAGATCGAACGATCCCATGCTGACAAAGCCTCCTTTTTTGTTCAGTATCGCGTGCGACATCAAGCAGGTCATTACATTTGGGTTGAAGATCGCAATCAATGGTTGCTAAACAGTCAAGGAGAGGAAATCGGGGTAATTGGCATGATCGCGAACATTAGCGATCGCAAACAAGCCGAAGCCGACCGACTCAGAGCAACCCAAGCCTTAGAGTATCTCAATGCTGAACTAGAACAGCGAATTGCGCTCCGTACGGTCGAATTGCAAGAGAGAGAAGCTCAGCTTCAGGATTTCTTTGATAATGCCAATGACTTGGTTCAGAGTGTTCTGTTAGCAGATGGACGATTTGAATATGTCAACAATGCTTGGCGAAAGGCACTGGGCTACTCTGCCCAAGAAGTTGAAAAACTGACAATTTTTGATGTTCTACACCCAAGTAGTCAGGAGCACTGTCGTGAAGCGATCGGCCAAATGCTTTTAGGCAAAATATGCACGATGGAGCGAGTGGAACTAATCTTTTTAACCAAGACGCAGCAAGAAATCATCGTAGAGGGTAGCATTAACTGTCGGATGGTTGGCGATCGCCCCGTGGCAACGCGCGCCATTTTTCGAGATATTACGGAGCGCAAAATAGCTGAGAAGCAGTTACAAGAGCGAGAAGCCCGCTACCGCGCCCTGATGGATGGGGCAAGTGATGCGATTATTTTGGCCGATCGACAGGGGAAGCTATTAGAGGCTAACCGTAAGGCAGAAAAGCTATTGGGTTATAGCTGTGCGGAACTTGTCTCTATGCACTTTACCCAACTACACTTGCCGCAAGAATTGCCTAAGATCGCCGCTGCATTTGAGAGTTTAGCAAACCAACAGACTTTTCAAGTGTCAGATGTTAATTTTCTCTGTAAAGATGGTCGCCTCGTTCCCATTGATATTACTGCCTCGGTGATTGAGATTCAGGGCGAGCCAATCATTCAGGGTATCTTTCACGATATTAGCGAGCGCAAACAATCAGAAAATACCCTACGCGAATCACAACAGTTCCTGCAAACCGTTCTTGATGTCTTTCCTCTGGCTGTGTTTTGGAAAGACCGCCAATCGGTCTATTTAGGCTGCAATCAACTCTTTAGCAGTACCACAGGGCTAACATCCCCCTTGGAAGTGATTGGCAAAACTGACTTTGATTTTTGCTACACTGAGGCTGAAGCTACCAGCTATCGTGCCGACGATCGCCAAGTGATGGAATCTGGTGTAGCGAAGCTCAGCATTGAAGAAACGATCACCTTACCTACAGGCGAACAGCGATGGCTAGAAACAAACAAAATTCCCCTACGAGACTTGGAGGGCAATGTCGTTGCCATAGTAGGAACTTTTCAAGATATTAGCGATCGCAAGCAAGCCAAGGAACAACTACAACGAACCAGCCAAGAACTCGCACGCGCCACCCGACTCAAAGATGAATTTCTCGCCAATATGAGTCACGAACTTCGCACCCCCCTCAATGCGATTTTGGGAATCACGGAAGGGCTACAGGATGAAGTGTTTGGATTTCTCAACGAGCAACAAAAACAGATCTTAGGAACGGTCGAACGCAGTGGCAACCACTTATTAGAACTCATTAACGACATCCTCGATCTAGCCAAAATAGAATCAGGCAAAGTCACCTTAGACTGCGCTGCGACCAATATCAAACATCTCTGTCAGTCCAGTTTGGTGTTTATCAAACAGCAGGCTATGCAAAAACAACTGAAGTTACAGGAGAGAATTGCCCCCGTTCTACCCGATTTGATCGTGGACGAGCGTCGCCTTCGCCAAGTGCTGATCAACTTACTCAACAATGCTGTTAAGTTCACCCCAGAGGGAGGCAGCATCACCCTAGAGGTCACCCTAGAAAATGGGGTAGATGGCACAGAAAATCACCTCCATTGGGTACGATTTGCCATCATCGATACGGGCATAGGCATAGGGGCTGAAGATCTCAAAAAACTATTCCAACCGTTCATTCAAGTGGATAGCGCCCTCAACCGCAAATATGAGGGTACGGGTTTGGGTCTATCTTTAGTTAAAGGAATTGTGGAATTGCATGGTGGTCAGGTACGTGTCACGAGCGAAGTAGGAAAGGGTAGTTGCTTTGCGATCGAACTTCCTTATACTGAGAGCATAGCCCAAATGCCCAAAGAATTGCCGCGCAAGGGGTATACACCTATCGCTCCATCTGGAAATGCTGGCGATATTGGAAAGACAGACTCACCTCCTCTGATTTTGATGGCAGAAGATAACGAAGCCAATATCATTACAGTTTCAGGCTATCTGCAAGCCAAGGGATATCGCGTGGTTCTCGCCAAGAATGGAGAGGAAGCGATCGCACTCGTACAATCGGAAAAACCTGACTTGGTACTGATGGATATTCAAATGCCGGGTATCGATGGACTAGAAGCGATCGCATGGATACGCAGCAATTATTCCAAGAAGTTACCAATCATCGCACTTACCGCATTAGCCATGGTGGGCGATCGTGAGAAATGCCTTGAAGTAGGCGCCAATGATTAGAGTTGTTGGGAAATAAAAACAAGTTGTGGACAGGGTTTTCCTCTTCCCT
>NZ_JAZBJZ010000036.1:0-43746 GCF_036349135.1 Tumidithrix elongata BACA0141 | reverse complement strand
GGCTTTGAACCCCCTCGAAGCATTATTTCCTCTAAGTTGAGCAATTACCAAATTTTGAAGTATTAGGTAAGCGAACTGTAAAGCAGCTTCCCCGCCCAATCTCACTGGTTACGGTAACAGAACCACCATGGAGTTCGGTGATTTGCTTCACTACGGTTAAACCCAGACCCGTACCTTCATATTGACGATTTAGACTGCTATCAATCTGCACAAAGGGCTGAAATAGTCTATCAAGGTCTTTGGGGGCAATACCGATACCTGTATCGATGATTGAGAAGGAAATAGAAGCTTCGAGTTTCTGGGCTTGATTTCGCTGGGCTTCAACTTTAACTTTAAGCGTCACAATTCCATTGTCGGGTGTAAATTTGATCGCATTATTTAGCAAATTGATTAACACCTGACGAATTCTTCGTTCGTCAACAATGATTTCCCCTAGATCTGGCTGGATTTCTGTATTAATTTGAATACTCTTCTTAACAGCTTGCTGCCTAACAAAGACCAGACTAGATTCACAGAGACGATTGATTGAGACCGAATCGACCTCAAGCACAAATTTCCCCGATTCGATTTTTGATACATCTAGAATGTCATTAATCAATTCCAAAAGATGACTGCCACTGCGTTCGACTGTTAAGACGGCTTGTTTTTGTCGAGCATTAATCGCTCCAAAAACTTCCTCCTGCAAACATTCACTCATTCCTAAAATTGCATTGAGGGGTGTACGAAGCTCGTGGCTCATATTTGCCAAGAATTCATCTTTAAGTCTTGTGGCATGGGATAGTTTTTCGTTGGCTTCTTTCAGTTCAAGTTCTACTAATTTTCGATCGCTGATATCGGCAAAATAGCCCACAATCTCGATGGGTGTTCCTTGGCGATCGCAGATTAAACGCATTTCATCGCGCATCCAACGAAAATTTCCATCCCTATGCAGAAAGCGATATTCGTGGATGAGATGTCTTTTTTCAGCCAACTCGGCTAAGTCCGAAAAAATTTTGGGTGCATCCGCAGGATGAATTTGATGTGCCCAGAAGCCCGAGTCTAGCAAAAAATCTTTAGGTTCGTAGCCCGTGGTTTCTAAAACATTATCACTAATAAAAGTAGTTCCATAATCGCCAAAAGCCATGCAAGTGTAGATAACTGCAGGACTAGAAGAGAGCACAAATTGCAGTCGCTCTCGTAATACCTGATTTTCGATTTCGGTGCGCTTACGGGCAGTTACATCACGCAGAATTCCCTGAGCGAGTTGTTCCCCCCCAATTTCAATTAGGCTTGCTGTGATTTCGACCGAAACACGACTACCATCCTTTCGCAGGGCAGTACTATTCAAAATAGATCCAATGCTATTCTGACTCATGCCCAAAAAATGCGTGCGAGTTACTTCTAGCGCTTCAGGCGGATAAAGCTGGCTTAGATGCATATGCGTCAATTCGTCGCGGGTGTAACCCAAAAGTTGCTCTGCTTTTTGATTTACTTCGATCAGATTTCCTTGCATATCTGCTAGCAAAATCGCATCACTGGCACTATCCATCAGGGCTTGATACCGTTGCTGGCTTTCTAGAAGTTCAATCGTGCGTTCCTCAACCCTATACTCTAGTTCTAGATTAAGCTGATGCAGACTGGCTTCTGCCTGCTTACGATCGCTAATATTCACAAAGGAACCTGATAGTCCGCGATCGACTTTCCCACGGGCTGAGATTTCAAACCAAACGATCTGCTCGTCAGCGCTACAAAGCCGCAAAGGCAATCCTTTGACTTGAGTTTGAGGCGAAATATCAAGGGAAGCCAGGAGATGGCGATCGTCGGGATGCAGAAATCGGCTAAGTGGTAGCCCCAAAGAATGCGACAGCTCAAAGCCTAGGTTTTCTGTCCAGGCTGAATTGAGAAATATGAGATTCCCATTCGCATCGGATTCAAACACGACTTCATAGAGATTCTCTACCATTTCTCGGTAGCGCTTCTCTGATTCTGTTAACTTCTCAACCAAACGGAACTGAATTAGATCTTGAAGCTCACGCTCAGGAGGAGAAGTCATATTTTTTCTCCCTGTAGCATCTCCATACCACCTCAATGTTTTTTATGATTCCATTCACACAGAAGTAATGATTCAGTTCGTTATTTAGAATCAGTACAGTTCTCTTGGAATTCATTTGACTTCATCCCTTAAAATCTCAGACTGCAAACAAATTAAGTAATTCCTCGTTTTGATTATAGTATTATCTCATAATATTAAACAAAATTTCTTTTTTTTAATATTTCCTGATGCTAAATTTTAATCTCATCCCATTTTCAACAAACTGTTTCGCAGCTTGTTGAAAGACCGCACATAGCGCGGAATTCAAATCGCAATCTGTTTCATTTTCATAAAATTGGTATCATTATTTGGGCTAGATTTCTCACCTAATACCATTTTCAAAAAATGTTGCGTTGCATCATTTTTTGAAAAGACCGCGCTCCGATCTGGACTATGCTTTAAGCAATTGTTGGATTACGCCCAACAATTGTTTCAACTTTATAGGCTTACTCAGGTAATCATTGGCACCTGCCGCTAGACATGCTTCGCGATCGCCATCCATCGCCAATGCTGTGAGGGCAACAATTGGTGTTGAGGCGACTTGACCATTAGCACGAATCCGGCGAATTGCTTCTAGACCATCCATTTCTGGCATCTGAATGTCCATCAAGATCAAATTTGGGTGTTGCTGCACAGTCAGATTAACTGCCTCCAGCCCATTTCCTGCCAAAATAATCCGATAGCCACTACTTTCAAGATAACTAGAGAAGGTATCAATGTTTGCCTGGTTATCTTCTGCAATCAAAATCAGAGGACAATCCTCCGCTTCCATATTCACAATTGCATCTGGCGTTTGAGCCATCAATGGTGGATGCCGCAATTTCTCCACAGTGGTGCGAAGTTGCTCCCTTGTAATGGGTTTAACCAAATATTCCACCGCACCTAAGCTTAAACCCTGCGATCGCTCATCTAAGACTGAGATCACCACCACTGAAATATCTTTGGTGTTAGGGTGGGCTTTGAGCTGAGCTAAGGTTTCCCACCCTGATTGGTTGGGCAAGAGAATATCTAGAATGATAAAAGCGGGCTGAATTCGCAATACTGCTTCGATTGTACCTTCTCCTCTAGGATGGATGATGGCTTCCATATTCATCTCACTCAGGTAGCGACCCAATTGATCGGAGGCAGAAGTTGAATCTTCTACAATCAAGACCAAATGGTTACTTGGAGAAAGAGGAGCATTAGGGGTAGTGGGATGTGAAATCGGGGCAAGTGTACAGGTTTGGGGAATAGTTACGGTAAAGCAGCTACCTCGAGCGGGCTGGCTTTGAACCTCAATGGTTCCGCTATGGAGTTCGATAATTTGCTTGACTAGGGTTAGCCCCAGACCCGTACCAGCATATTTGCGGTTTAGGCTACCATCAATTTGGACAAAGGGTTTAAAGAGCTTACCCATATCTTCGGGGGAAATGCCAATCCCCGTGTCGATCACAGAAAAACTGAGAGAATTGGAAGCGCGATCGCCATTCGATCCGAATGGCGCTTTATCATCCACTTGCTTTACAACCAAGGTTACAGATCCCCCTACCATTGTAAATTTAACTGCATTATTGAGCAGGTTGAGTAGCACTTGCTTCATGCGGCGATCGTCGCATAAGATTTCTCCTAGGTTCTCTTGGATATCCATATTCAAATGAATGGATTTCTTGGCTGCCTGCTGCTTTACAAAGGCAAAACTGGCTTCACATAGTTGCTGGACTGAAACAGAACTAATATTGAGTTCTAGTTTACCTGCCTCGATCTTTGAAATATCAAGAATGTCGTTAATCAGCTCCAGTAAATGCCTGCCGCTACGCTCGATCAAGGCGATCGATTTCTGTTGCCGTTCGTTAATTTCCCCAAATACCTCTTCTTGCAAACCTTCAGACATCCCTAAGATCGCATTCAGGGGGGTGCGAAGCTCGTGACTCATGTTGGCAAGAAATTCATCCTTGAGCCTTGTGGTGTTTACAAGTTCGAGATTAATTGCTGCAAGCTGTTCGTTGGTCTGTTGCAAAACTCGTTGGAACTGCGATCGCTCAATGCTGTAGCTAATTACCCGTTTGAGCAAGCGATCGTCAAATGTACCCTTGACTAGGTAATCTTGGGCTCCTTCCCGAAGGGCTTCGAGTCCGATTTCTTCGTCATCTAGCCCCGTCAAGACAACGATCGGCAAAGAAGTTTGCGCGGAGTGGAGGCGCGTTACCGTCTCTATGCCATGAGAATCAGGCAGAGAAAGATCTAAGAGAACGACATTAAAGGTTTGCTGCCCTACCAAGGCGATCGCAGATTCTAAGCGATCGACTGAAGTAATCTGCCATTTTTGAAAATCTGACAGGAATTCTTCCAGCAAGTCGGCATCGGCTGGGTTGTCTTCTACGACCAATATCCTGACATTAGAGAGCGGCATACGATTAGATTTGGTTGCTAGATTATGACTACAATATGGGTAAGAGACTTGCTGTAATGATAAATTCCAAAAGCTTCATTGAGGTTTAGGCAATTTAACTGCTGCTAGCCAAAAGCCTTCAATTAATCGAATCATTTCAATAAATTGATCGAGATCGACTGGTTTAGTCATATAACAGTTGGCATGGAGGTTGTAGCTCCGTAAAATGTCCTCTTCTGCTTCCGAGGTTGTGAGTACAACCACGGGAATAATTTTTAAATCTTCGTCGGATTTGATCTCGGCGAGTACTTCACGTCCATCCTTTTTGGGGAGATTCAAATCCAGCAAAATCAGATCGGGACGAACAGCGTTGCTATAGGCTCCCTGTCGTCGCAGGAATTGGATCGCTTCTACGCCATCCTGTACCCAGTGCAAATGGTTTAAAACCCGACAATCGCTAAAGGTTTCGATCATCAATTCGGCATCGCTGGGAGAATCTTCAACTAGGAGGATTTTAACGATTTCAAGATTGCGAGGGGTTGTCATGGTTTGCATGTTGAACGGGTAGTGTAAAGTAAAAAATAGAACCTTTTCCGAATTGTGATTCAACCCAGATCTGTCCACCGTGGCGCTCCACAATCTTTTTTGCGATCGCCAATCCTAGTCCAGTACCAGGATATTCAGTACGCGTATGGAGTCGCTGAAAAATGGTAAAGATGCGTTCGGCATATTGGGGTTCTATACCAATACCATTGTCTTTGATGGCAAAGCGCCAATGACTGCCCTGTTGAGTGGCGGCGATCTCAATTTCAGGAGGAGCAAGGTCATGATATTTGATCGCATTGCCAATCAGGTTCTGGAATAATAGCAGGAGTTGGGTACGATCGCCAGTTATCACAGGTAAAGGGTCATAATGGATAATGGAATGGCTTTCGTCGATCGCCATTTGTAGGTTTCGCTGGGTTTCTTCGATCAAAATATTACAGTCGATCTGAACGCGTTTTAACTCCTGCCTACCCACACGAGAATAGGAGAGCAGATCTCGGATCAATTGCTGCATGCGAGATGCACTATCGACCACATAGTAAATGTATCGATCGGCTTTCTCATCCAGATTGCCTTGGTACTTGCGAGCCAGAAGCTGGGTATAACTGGTAATCGTTCGCAGGGGTTCTTGTAGATCGTGGGAAGCGACATAGGCAAATTGTTCTAGCTCTTGATTCGATCGCTGCAAGGCTTCCGTCAGTTGCTCGAGTGCTTGGGTGCGTTCGCGAACGCGTTGCTCTAGAGTTTCGTTTACCTCTCGCAGGGTATCTTCTGCCTGCTTGCGATCGCTAATATCTGTAATCGTGCCTACATAACCTGTAACGCGACCCTGGGCATCATGTTCTGCAACAGACTGCCCAAACACCCAAGTTACCGTACCATCATCTTTTTGAAATCGATATTCTAAGCGGAAAGGGCGGTTCTCTTGAGCCGACAGATACCACTCCGCCGAAATCATTTCTCGATCCTCTATATGTAAGCTATTAGCCCATCCCATGCCAGAGGCTGCTTGCGGACTTAGCCCAGCGATTTGACACCAACGCTCGTTGACATAAACGCAATTTCCTTCTGGATCCGTGCGAAAAATTCCTACTGGTGCAGCAGTGGCTAGGGATACGAATCTTTGTTCGCTCTCACGCAGGGAGGCCTCGGCTTTTTGCCGTTCGACGAGTTCGGTTTGTACCTGTTCGTATGCCTCATTTAGCTCGAGCGTCCGTTCTATAACTCGTCGCTCTAATTCAGCTTCTGTCTGCTTGCGATTGGTAATATCAAAATTAACGCCGATCATCCGCTGTGGTTCGCCATGGTCATTACGGTAGACAAAGGCATTGGCTTTAATATCTCGAATGGAACTATCTGGTCGCACAACTCGAAATTCGGGATCGAATTCCTTCTCGCCCTGCAGTGCCTGCTGGATAGCATTTTCTGACCTAAAAACATCGTCAGGATGTAGCCCATTAGCCCATGCTTGATAAGCCCCAGAAAAGTCCGAACGCTCGACACCATAGAGCTCATACATTTGATCGTCCCAAATCAGTTGATTGTTAATGACATCCCACTCCCAGATCCCGATCGCTGCTGACTTCACGGCTAAGGTGAGCCGATCGGAGAGGTTACGAAGTTCTAGTTCTACGCGCTTGCGATCGGTAATATCTAAGGCAACCCCCATCAACCCAGTGACTTGACCACTGGCGGAAAAAACGGGTTGGCTTTTCACCCAATTCCAGCACATCTCACCAGTAGGGCGGAAAAAGCGATACTCAATTTCAGTGGTTTCTCCTGTTTCAAGGCATAGTCGCACCACATCGTTATGTCGCTCGCGATCGTCTGGATGTATTCGTTGTAGTAATTCTTCATAGCTTGGTTCTTGCTGGCGGGGATCGAGACCAAAGATACGAAACATTTGCCCTGACCAAGTAACTTCTCCAGTTTTAAATAGAAATCCCCAACTTCCAATTTTAGCAATATGCTGTGCCTCTGCCAGGTGTGCCTCACTCTTACGGAGTCGGTTTTCTGTCTGTTTGCGATCGCTGATGTCAATGCATGATCCAATATAGCCTAGAAATTCACCGTCAGGATCGAATCGCGGTATTCCCGTATTGAGAAACCAGCGATACTCCCCATCAAAACGTCTGAGGCGAT
This sequence comes from Tumidithrix elongata BACA0141, assembly GCF_036349135.1. Taxonomy (NCBI): domain Bacteria; kingdom Bacillati; phylum Cyanobacteriota; class Cyanophyceae; order Pseudanabaenales; family Pseudanabaenaceae; genus Tumidithrix; species Tumidithrix elongata. Next base: position 36,619 of record NZ_JAZBJZ010000036.1, on the reverse strand, counting down.
ATTCCATCGAGAAACTTTGCTGCGTATCAAAGACATTGGCATAGGTATCTAAGCAAAACTGGACATCCTCTGGATGAATGCCTTCTGCCCATCCATTCCCAAACTCTTGCTCTATCGTCCGTCCAGTAAAATCCAACCAAGGTTTGTTAAAGTGGAAACAGAGCTTGTCGAGTCCAGCCATCCAAATTAAGACGGGGGCATTGTCTGCTAGATAGCGAAATCTGGCTTCACTTTCTCTAATTGCTGCCTCTGCTTGTTTGCGATCGGTAATATCCCGTGCAGCAACATAAATTAACTGTTCGGATGCATACGATCGCCATTCAATATGGCGATAGCTGCCATCTTTACAACGATAGCGATTTACAAAGTTAAGAACGGGCTGTTGGTCGCTCAGGGTTGCCATTGCCCCAAGGGTTGATTCTAGATCGTCTGGATGGACAAAATTTAGGAGTTGTTGACCTTCAAGCTCTTGGATAGAGTATCCCAAGACGTTTTCCCAGGTTGGGTTGAGACGTCTAAAGTAGCCATTTCGATCGGCAATACAAAGCATATCTAAGGTAACGGTAAAGAACCGTTCTAATTCTTCTGTAGTTTGTTGCAGCCTTGCTTCCGCCCGTTTGCGATCGCTGACATCCTGTACCAATGCCACAAAATAGTCTACGGTTCCATCCGCCAAGCGCAGACATTTCGCTGAAATGACTGCATCGATGATGCATCCATCTTTACGGATAAATCGTTTTTCGATGGAATAGCCTTCAATTTCTCCAGCTAGAACGCGATTAAACCAAGCTATATCGGCAGCGAGGTCATCGGGATGGGTGATTTCAGTCCAAGTGAGGCGGGTCAATTCTTCGCGCGGATAGCCAAAAATTTCACACAGGCGATCGTTGACCTCTAGCCAACCCCGTTCTGGTGAGGTGATTGCCATGCCAATTAGCGACTGCTCAAAGTAGCGGCGAAATCTGGCTTCGCTCTGGCGTAGGGCTTCTTCTGCCAGTTTGCGATCGTTGATATCCCACAGTACTCCCTGAATACTGACGGTTGCACCCTCAACATTCTTAACGGGCGTCACATTGGTTTGCACCCAAATATAGCTGCCATTTTGATGGAGATGACGAAACTCATGTCCCGCAACCTTTTCGCCCTTGGTGACAATCTGTCGCATATTATCACCAAGGGCAGCCCGATCGTCTGGATGGGTCAGAGGAATAGACGATTTGCCAATCCATTCTTCAGTTTTCCAGCCAAATAATGTTTCAAATTGCGGTGAGAGGTAGGTAAAAGTGCCCTGCAAATCCGATGACCAAATTAAATCGTTCCCTCTTTCCACCAAACGCCGAAATTTGGCTTCGTTCCCTGCTAAGGTTACCTCAAACTGCTTGCGTTCGGCTTCCAATCGCACCCTCTCGCTAATATCCTTGGCAATTCCCAAAAAGCCCAATATTTCTCCTTTTGAGGTACGCAGGGCTGTCACCGAAAGCAAGACGGGAATTCTAGAGCCATCCTTACGAAGATAACTCCACTCTTCTTCGCTAACCTCTCCTAGCTTTGCCTTGGCGACAAACACCTCAAACCCAGGTTCGATCGTGCGTTGCAACTCATCTGATAGACTGTGCGATCGCGCGATCACCTCATCTAGATCGTGAATAATCGCAGGGGTAACTTTACCAACAACCTCATCGGCTCTGTAACCCAATAGGCTCTCTGCCCCCGCGTTAAAGGATTGAATGATGCCCTCGATATTGGTTGAGATCACCGAAAAGTTTGCACTGTCAAGAATCGCCTGTTGCATGAGCGATATTTCTTCTAGCTTTGCCTCCGTCCGCTTATGACTGCTAGTTTTGAGAGCGGTGACATCTCGAATTACAAACAAGCACCGATCGTCTTCACTCTTAACCACCCGCACTTCTTCATGTTGGATGCGATCGCCGATCTGAACTTGCTGTTCGTAGATCTGGGTTTCGCCAGTGGTCAAGGCTATTTTTGCATACTGTAAATGGCGTTGGGCTAGCTCTGGGGGCAAGACCTCTGCCATCGATTTTCCAATGGGATTGATGTCGGCATTGAGGACATCGTGATGGCGATCGGGCGAAACATATCCCTGATAGATGCCCTCTGCATTGATCCAAAACATTAAGTCTGGAATGGCTGCCAAGATCGACGAAGGGATTGTGTGTTGAGGCTGGGAATGCGAATCAGTCATCAGCATATCGATTCTCCATCGATTTCTTGAGATCTAGCCGCCAATAAGGCTCGAATCGTGGTGTTGAGTTGCTTCAACCTGACGGGTTTGGTTAAATACTCATTGGCTCCCGCCTCTAAACAGGCTTCGCGATCGCCTGACATGGCTAGGGCTGTGAGCGCCACAATCGGAATGTGAGAAACTTTGCGATCGGCACGGATGCGTCGGGTGGCTTCTAAGCCATCCATATTCGGCATTTGAATATCCATGAGAATTAGATCGGGAAGTTGGGCTTTGGTAAGCGCGATCGCTTCCAGCCCATCGACCGCATAAATCAGACGATAGCCGCAATTTTCTAGATAGTCAGAGAGGATATCGACATTCGCCTGATTGTCTTCAGCAATCAGGAGCAGAGGTAACTTGACTGTTGTCTCAACGATGCCATCTACCTTGTCCATTGAATTAGACGAAATAGATAAATTGCTTCCCTCTCCCTGGGGGAGCATAGTTGAAATCGAGCGTTGGGGCGTAATGGGTTCAACAAGATTGCACATGAGGGGAAGGCGCACCGTAAAACAACTGCCCTTACCCAGTTCGCTTTGGACAGAGACAGAGCCAGAATGTAGTTCGGCGATCTGCTTGACCAAAGTTAACCCCAAACCTGTGCCCTCGTACTTACGGCTGAGACCACTATCAAGTTGAACAAAGGGCTGAAACAGTTTGTCTATATCGGTAGCAGCAATCCCAATCCCTGTATCGCTCACCGAAAAACAGATAAAACAGGGAACGATTGGCTTACTTTTTGGTAGAATGTCTGTTTGAGATGTTTCTAGAGTTTCTTCCAGATAGATATTTAAGGCGATCTGTCCTCCCTCTGGCGTAAATTTGACGGCATTGTTGAGTAAGTTGATCAACACCTGCCGCATGCGTCGTTCATCCACAGATATTTCGCCTAGTTCGGTGGCTAAGTTAGTCTGAACTTGAATTTTTTTCTGGTTTGCCTGTTGTTTGATAAAGACCAAACTCGATTCGCAAAGGCGTGTAACCTCAACCATTGAGATATCAAGTTCGAGTTTACCTGCTTCGATTTTTGAGACTTCCAAAATGTCGTTAATTAATTCCAGCAAGTGGTTGCCACTTTGCTCGACCGTCGCGATCGCTTGCTTTTGACGATGGTTGAGCGCTCCAAACACCTCTTCAAGCAAAATCTCAGACATTCCCAAAATTGCATTGAGCGGGGTACGAAGTTCGTGGCTCATGTTAGCGAGGAATTCATCTTTGAGTCGGGTAGCTCGGATGAGTTCGGCATTAGAACGTTCGAGTCTCTGCTCGTATTCTTTTTGAGCGCGGATATCGCGCATCATCGACGAGAAAAATTCGACCTCGCCATTGGGGGCTTTATGGGCGAGGATCAGTTGAGATACTGGAACTTCCTGTCCCTCAGCGTCTAATAAGACAGTTTCTCCCATCCAACTTCCCGTGGCGATCGCAGCGGGCAATCCCTCTTGCATAACCAGATCCACGATTCTTGGGGGGAGGTAATCTGCGAGATTTCGTTGGCGAACTTCCGCATCACTTTTTAACCCACAGAGTTTTTTCTTGGCTGTGTTGTTCCAAATGACCTTGCCCTTGGCATCGACAATGCCAATATAGTCGGTGGATGCCTCTAGGATCGAAAGCAATCGATTTTGTTCTTGTTCTAAACGTTTGCGATCGGTGATATCCTGAGCTGTGCCGATGATGAGTTTGACTCTCCCTCGATCGTCTCGACTAAACACGGTGTTGCGATTGTAAAACCAACGCCATTCTCCATTGGCATGTCGATAGCGATGTTCGCTATCGAAAATTTCTCCTTCTGGCGCTGCATTGATCTGTTCGTAATAGGCTGGAATTAGACCGAGGTCATCAGGATGGATAAGACATTGATTTAATTTGTTTCCCATTGCCTGAATCTCTTTGGCTGTATAACCAAGAATAGTCACAATCTCGCGATTGGCATAAACATTTCGTTCCTCCTGGACATCGTAGAGATAGAGAATATTGGGCGAAGAATCTGCGATTTGCTGAACCAATTGTTGGCTTTTTTGAAGTTCTACCTCTACCATTTTGCGATCGCTGATATCGGCAAAATACCCGACAATTTCTATGGTCATACCGCGATCGTCGCGCACCAATCGCATTTCATCCCGCATCCACCGATAGCTACCATCTTTATGCAAAAACCGATATTCGTGAATATGATGTTCCTGCTCAAACAGGTTGGCTAAGCCCGCAAAAATTCTGGACGCATCCTCTGGATGAATGTGCGTCGTCCAAAAATTGGAATCCCGTAAAAATTCTTCAGGAGAGTAGCCAGTAATGCCTAAAACATTCTCACTTATGAAAGTAGTACCGTAATTACCTTCAGAGGAACAAGCATAGATCGCTGCGGGACTAGACGAAAGCACAAATTGCAAGCGCTCTCGCAATACTTGATTCTCGATTTCATTGCGTCTGCGATCGGTCACATCACGAAAAATCCCCTGTGCAATCTGTTCGCCTCCCACTTCGATTAGGCTAGCTGTAATTTCCACGGGAATTGTTTTCCCATTTTTGTGTAAGGCGGTGCTGCTGAAGATCGGTCCCATACCATTCTGCACGACGTTTAAAAAATGTGCGCGCGCATTTGCCAAGGCTTCGGGAGGATGAATTTGACTCATGTGCAATTGTGTCAATTCATCGTTGGAGTAACCTAACATTTCTTCAGCTTTTTGATTTGCTGCAATTAGATTTCCCTTTATATCTCCTAGCAAAATCGCATCGCTGGCTCCATTCATCAGCGCTTGATAGCGTTGCTGGCTTTCCAAAAGCTCAGCAGTGCGTTCCTCAACCCTACGCTCTAGTTCCAGATTAAGTTTGTGTAGGGCTGCTTCGGCTTTTTGGCGTTCCGCTAGTTCGGCTTGTGCCTGCTGATAGGCCGTTGCTTGCTGTAAGGCGATCGCCAGTTGTAAGGCAATCTCATTTAGCAAAGCCAGTTCTTCAGACAGCCAAGAGCGATAATCAGAACATTGGTGACCGATGAATAGCCCCCATAACTTGCCAGACACCAAAATGGGAACTACAAGATTTGCTTTAACTTGATATTGCTCAAGCAACTCTAGGTGGCATGGCGTGTAGTCGGTCTCGTAAATATTTCCCACAGCAAGATTGCGACTAGCCGTGAATAGTTCTTGGGCTTGAGATTGAAAGCAAGTATCTTTGATTTGATTGGAGAGCGATTTTGTCCAGCCTTCACCGACAGACTCAGCAACAACATTGCCACTCCAATCTGGCTCAAATTGAAATACGATCATGCGATCGCAGTGTAAAAACGAACGAACTTCAATAACCGCTGTATTTAGAATATCCTGTAGATTGAGGGAACTATGAACCCGTTCGGAAATACGGACAATTAATCGCTCCCGCTTTGCTTGTGCCTGTAGTTTTGCCGTACGCGATCGCACCTGCTGCTCTAATTCTTGATTGCGGCTTTGTAGCAACTGTAGCTTTTCCGCCTCTAGTAGTGCCGTTTTTCGCTCCAGTGACTGCACGACGCGATAAATTTCCATCGGGTTGAGTGCATTCAGTAAATTGCTCTGGGTGACAACTCCTAGTAAATAGCCTTGAGCATCTGTGACGGCAATTCGGTTGATTCGGCGTTCTTGCATGAGCATTCGCGTCGTCCAAAGCGAAGTGTCTGGACGAATGGAAAATACGGGCGCACTCATGACGGTCTGCGCTTGGATTTGGGCAAAGTTAAGTTCTAAGGCAAGAAATTGGACGATATCGCGTTCGGTGACAATGCCAATGGGAAGCAGGCGATCGCGATCTCCTCGTTTAATCAAAAGCACCGAACTGACTCGATGCTCAGTCATGCGTTGCGAAAGTTCGAGAATAGATGCTGTGGGCTCTGCATAAATTACCTTTTTGTCCATCACATCCGCCGCTGTTCGCAAGTGCAAAAGATCGACAGGACGCAAGACTTGGCGTAGGCTCTCTTGGGTAATGAGACCTGTTACTTGCCCAAGATCGTCCACCAAGGGTAAATGACGGAGATGATGCAATTGAAATAGACCGAGGGGTACAAAGATATCGGTAAATTCTGATTCTGGTAAAGCCATGACCGATCGCGCCATAACCTCAGCGATCGTCACCTCGGAAGGGTTTTTACCTAACGAACCAAAACGAACGAGGTCTTGCTCTGCCAAGAGCCCAACTAATTGTCCATCCTCTAACACCAATACGCAACTGCTTTGCGCTGTAGTCAATAGCAGATATTGCTCGGAGTCAACTTCGCAACTTAGCTCGCAAGTTGTCCCGCCTGCACTCATCATGGCGATCGCTTCTGCAACTCGCGCATTTGCTGCGATCGTGAGAGGATTGCGAACAATTGCCTGTTCTAAATCGATCTGGGCAAGGTTAAGAGATGACATAAGCTAAGTAGACCCCCTCATTCACTACGGCATAACCACGATCGTTGAAAACGATATAATGTATAGCAAACCTATTTGATTTGTGGGTAGGGATAATTCATGAATTGCCCCTAGGATTCTTTGCAAAATCAAGAATTTCTCAGGGATCATTTTAGGATCGCTATTTGTAGTAATTATGCATTAAAACTTTCGGATTTATGTTAGGAATAGCTCTAGTTTAACTGGTATCGGGTGGATCGTGACGGGTATTTTGAAGTCGAATCTTAGGATGCGTCAGAAATCTTCAAAGCCCTAAAAAAGACATAAATAAAGAGTAAAAATTCAATACGCTTTGGTGATTTCTCCCTTTTATTGCAATTATCTTGTCGCTAAAAGCTGTTGAATTGTTTCAGCTAGTTGCTTGAGTTTAATCGGTTTGACCAGAAACTCATCTGCCCCAGTTTGAAGGTATGTTTCGCGACTGTCAGCTAGTTCTAAATCGGCGATCGCAACAATCGGAATGTGGGTCGATTTAGGGTTTGCCCGAATCTGTTGGATTGCCCTTAATTCATCTAGTTCTGGTATTTGGATCTCGATCAAGATCAGACTTATTGTTTCGGCTGTAGCGATCGCAATGGACTCCTCTTCGTTTTTTGCAAAGACTAAGCGATAGCCGCGACTGGTTAGATAGTTAGAAATGGTTTCTTTAATTCCCTTGTACTTGCTTTTGCGATCGGCAACCTGAAAAATCAGAGTCTTGGTTGCAAGACTGCTCGGAGAGCTAACGGTTTCTACAGGCGTGTTTACGGGCTGATTGACAGGAGGAATGGATTCCTTCGCTTGATTGGAATAGGGTAGCCAAACCGAAAAGCAACTGCCTTCACCCAAAACACTTTTGACAGTAACACAACCGCCATGCAACTCTGTAATTTGCTTCACCAAGGTAAGGCCTAATCCTGTGCCCTCGTACTTACGGTTGAGACTACTATCGATTTGCACAAAGGTTTGGAAGAGTTTACCCATGTTCTCAGGTGCAATGCCAATGCCCGTATCGATCGCCAAGAAACATATCGCCCAAGGAAACTCAGAACTTGTAATGGAGTAAGCCTCATGTTCGATTTGCCCTTCTAAGTTCTCTAACCTTACTTCTAGGGTAACCTGTCCCCCCGAGGGTGTAAATTTGACAGCGTTACTGAGCAAATTAATCAATACCTGTCGAATGCGACGTTCGTCCACAGCGATCGCACTTAAATTTAAATGGGTTGGGATCGTCATTGTGAGTTGAATATTTTTCTTGAGTGCCAACTGTCTGACAAAGGATAAACTCGATTTGCAGAGACGATCGATAGAAGCCTCTGAGATTTCCAGTTCTAGCTTGCCTGCTTCGATTTTTGAGACATCGAGGATGTCCGTGATTAATTCGAGCAGATGATTGCCGCTGCTTTCAATCGTAGAAATTGCCTTGCGTTGGCGATCGTTAAGGCTACCAAACACTTCATCTAACATCCCCTCAGACATGCCTAAAATCGCATTGAGCGGGGTGCGAAGTTCGTGACTCATATTGGCAAGAAATTCATCTTTAAGCCGCGTAGCACGGGCAAGCTCGCGATTGGTATGTAGGAGCTGTTCGTTTGCTTTGAGCACGATTTCCTCCGCCCGTTTGCGATCGCTGATATCGCGCACAATGCAAGCAAGAGATAACTCCTTATCAATCCAAGAATTTTGAATAAAAAAGGCACTGAAAAGTACAGGAATGGCTTCATGGGTTTGGTAATGGCGCAACCGAAATTCTCCCGCCCAAGTGCCATCATGCTCTAATAAACCAAGCGTGTTTTTTTGTAACTCTAATCGATCTTCAGGGAAATGGAAGTCAAAGATCGAAAGGTCTCTAATCGAAGCATTTAAGCCAATCATCTGCCGTCCCGCTGAGTTGAGATAGGTTAGCTGCCCATCTTGGGTTGCTAAAGCAATAAAGTCTGTACTATTTTCGACGAGGGCAATCAGCTTTTGACGTTTGGACATTTCTACCAACAGTTGATGATTGGCATGCTCTAGCTGGAGAGTCCGTTTTTCGACTCGAGACTCTAATTCTTTGTTGAGTTGATAGAGCGCATCGATCGCTTCTTGACGCTCTAGTTCGGCACTCACCCGTGCCGCAAATACACAGAGCATGTCATTTGCACGTTGCTGGTTGAGAAGTGGCTTGCGATCGAGAATGCATAAACTACCAAAGATTTCTCCACGGGAGTTCGTTAACCCAATTCCCATATAGGATTTCACCCCTAGTGACTCCATGACCTCATTGCCCGCAAATCGTTGTTGCACTTGGCTCAGACAGCTAAAAAAGCCCTCTTCCATTGCGATCGCACAGGGGGAATTATCCAGACATAGTCTAAGGTTGGGCTGAATCTGACCATCTTCCCAAAAAATTAAAGTTTCTAGGGAATTTTCATCCAAGCGTTTTGAGACAACCACATAACGAATGTCTAGGGCAGTGGCGATATATTCTGCGAGTAGGGGCAAAAAGTTTTCACCTGTAACTGCGGCTGCACCTTCTACCAGATTCTGAAGCGATTCCTCTGCTTCCTTGCGATCGGTGATGTCGCGTGCGATCGCTAAAACTTCATTGTCCCCACAGACGACGAGCCTCACCTCTTGAGTTCTTAACTCATCATTGATAAAAATTTTCTGATCGTAGATTTGAACTTGACCCGTTTGCAGCGCCTGTTGAATATATCTCATCCGCATTTCTACAAACTCAGCAGAGAGTCCGATTTCGTAAATACTTTTGCCAACGATATCAGAATTCCCAAAAGCCTTGAATGCTTCGTTGGCAAAAAAGTCAAGGAATATGCCATCTCCTGACATGCGCATGATTAAGTCTGGCAATGCTACGATTAAGGCTCTTTGCTTGCTTTCACTGTCCTGAAGGGCAAGTTCTATGGCTTTACGGTGGGTGATATTCACACCAATGGCTAAAACTGCGAGACTATCTTGTCCGAGAATGGTAATGGGATGTTTCTGCCATTGCAACCATTCGCCCTGTCCCAACGGGCTAGTACTTTTTTCTTCAGGAATAAAGAGTGCTTGACCGCTAGCGATCACTGCTTGATTTTCTTCATGGAACTTCCTGACTGAATCAGGATCTGGATGGATATCAAAATCATACTTCCCAATCATTTCTATGGTTGTCATGCCATAAAAATCAGCGATCGCTTGATTTGCCAGCAAATATTTGCCGTCCCAGTCCTTTACAAAGATGAGGTTGGGGGATGTTTCGATAATCGTATGTAAAAATTCCCTCTGTTGAGATATTTCTAGTTCTGCTGTCTTAAGTTCGGTAATGTCACGACTGCTTACAGTTGCGCCTGAGATTTCACCGTTGGCATCAACATAGGGGGAGTAGGTGACAGCAATAAAGCGATCGCCAAGGTTGGCATAGTTAAACCAACTCTCATACCTGACGGTTTCACCCGCAAAGCATCGATCTAGCTTAGGCTGAATGATCTCAGCAAAGGTTTGTTCGCCATGAATTGCTGCTACGGAATGTCCGATAATTTCATCAAAGGTTTTAGCATTGCGATCTAGGTAAACCTGATTGACGAGTTGATAAATATATTGCCGATTGACGAGGGCAATGCCATCAGCCGTGTTGGCAATCACCCGTTTATACTGATGCAGATTTTCTTCTACAAGTTTGCGATCGCTAATATTTTCAATAATCGTTGCCGTGCGGTAAATCTCTCCCCCTGCATTATGAATTGGGAAGCATCTTGCCCACAACCATCGCATCGTTCCATCGGGGAGAATAATGCGAAATTCTTGGCTAAAAAATCCAACATCACTAGACATCCTGTAGGCATTTGTTACTCTCTCACGATCGTGGGGCGCGATCGCATCCATCCAAGCAGTTGGATCTGCGTAGAGGCTTTCATTAGATCTCCCAAAAATCTCTGCATAAGCAGGATTCACGTAAAGTAAATGCTCGTCACCAACGGCGCTAATGATAATTGTACTCCGATTGTTCTCGGCAAATTGACGGAACATCTCATTGCTGTCAAACAGCGCTTCTGTCCGCGATCGCACTTGTTTTTCGAGTTCTATATTGCGATTTTGCAAAAGTTCTAGGTTCTCTTGTTCCAGTCGCGACAGCTTGGTTTCTAGGGTGGCAACCAAATCGCAGATTTCCAAGGGGTTGAGTGCATCTAAGAGATTTGTCTGCGTGACAATTCCCTCTAAACGCCCCTCTACATCCGTGACTACGATGCGATTGATCTGCCGCTCTTGCATCAAGGCTCTAACTTCCCAAAGCGAGGTATCCGATCGCACCGAAAATACGGGAGCACTCATGACTGTTTGGGCATAGATCTGCTCAAAGTCAAGTCCTAAAGCCAGAAGCTGGACGATATCATGCTCTGTGACCACGCCAATCGGAAAGAGATCTTCACCTTCTCGTGTTTCGACAATTACAACGGAACTAACACGATGCTTTGACATAAGTTGTGTCAGTGTGAGGATCGGATCCGTTGGCTCGGCAGAAATGACCTCTGTAACCATCACCTCCGACACTAAGCGCAGTCGCAACAAGTCAATGGGTCGGAGAAGTTGCCGCAAACTCTCATGGGTGAGCAAGCCTACCACCTCATCGAGATCGCTTACGAGGGGCAAATGACGAATGTGATGCCGTTGCAATAAGCTAAGCGGTACAAAAATATCCGTGAATGCTGACTCTTGTAGGGTCTGAACTGGGTAGGTCATCACCGAGGCGATCGAGGTATCCTGAAAATCTCGCCCTTGGGTACTGAGGCGCACCAAATCTCTCTCCGTTAAAATCCCCACAAGTTTCGTGTGGTCAAGGACTAAGACGCAACTACTTTTAGCCTTAGCAAGCTGCAATTGAAGCGCTGAATCGATGTCACAACTTAAAGAGCAGGTTGTACTACCCACACTTAACAGTGCGATCGCATCAGCAACACTGGCATCCGATGCGATCGTGAGAGGACTGCGAACGATTGCCGACTCTAGATTGATTTCAGCAAAGTTAACTGACGACATAGTCTGTGGTAAATCCTTCTTGCCTAACTATAACTGATGTTTAGGGGGAATCTTTGGGATATACAGCGTTTCAGGCTTTTTTAGCCTGAACTATCTGATTTTGCTGCTAACAGTTTTTGAACGCTTACTAAGAGTTGTTTTAGCTTGACTGGCTTTGATAGGTAATCATTAGCGCCAGCTTCCAAGCATTTTTCGCGATCGCCTACCATCGCCAGGGCAGTTAGGGCAATAATTGGCACATCCAAGCATTCTGAGATTTTACGAATCTCTGCAATTGCTTCTAATCCATTCATCTCAGGCATCTGGATATCCATTAAAATGATGTCAGGTTTAGATTTGCGAGCGATGTCTACTGCTTCCAATCCATTGTTTGCCACAACGATTTGATAGCCAAAAATAGACAGGTAATTAGAAAAAGTCTCGATATTTGCCTGATTATCCTCTGCCAGCAAAATCAGTGGAGTTTTTGTTGTATTTACCTCTCTTTCGATGATTGGTTCAGATTCATCTGTGGGAGTCTGCTGGACTGCTTCGATTTCTGCGGTAATTTTATAGGGTAATAGAATGGAGAACTGACTGCCGATGCCGAGCGTGCTCTCAAGCAAAATCTCACCTCCATGCAATTCTACAATGCGTTTGACTAAAGCCAATCCCAAACCAGTGCCACCAAATTGACGATTGAGCCCACTATCAACTTGGACAAACGATTGGAACAGCTTTGGGATATTCTCAGGTGCGATGCCTATCCCCGTATCGATAATGTGAAACTGGATCTTAGACTCTATCCCATTGAGATTTACCTCCAGGGTGATGCGACCCCCTTCGGGAGTGAATTTAACCGCATTGATTAATAAGTTAATTAATGCTTGGCGAATGCGTAGTTCATCGACTGCGATCGCATGTAGATTAGGGGCAATCGTCATCACGAGCTGAATGTTCTTTTTAAGGGCAAGTTGCTTGACAAAACTGAGGCTAGAATCACAAAGGCTCTTAACGGAAACTGGTGCGATCTGTAGCTCCAGTTTGCCTGACTCAATCTTGGCAAGGTCGAGAATATCGTTAATCAGTTCCAACAGATGTCTGCCACTATGCTCAATCGTCGCGATCGCTTTTTTTTCTCTGGGGTTGAGTTCGCCAAACACATTATCCTGTAAGCCCTCTGACATGCCCAAAATGGCGTTTAGGGGAGTCCGGAGTTCGTGGCTCATATTGGCAAGAAACTCATCTTTAAGCCGAGTGGCACGGGCAAGATCGGCATTGGAAATCGCAAGTTGCTCGTTACTCTCCATCAGTTTGACTTCTGCCTGCCGCCGTTCCTCCAATTCCTCTTGTAGCTGCTGATAAAGATCGGCTTGCTGAATCGCGATCGCCAATTGATTGGCAATCTGTTGCAATAGCCTGGCTTCGGAATATTTCCAGAGACGCTTCTTCGCACAATTATGAACAATTAGCAAACCCCATAATTTTGAGCCTACGATCGCTTCCTGCTCTGGCTCAGTGGCAGATGGAGACAAGCGCAATAAGATCGGAGCCACAATTTGCGATTTTACCTCTGCTTGGATCAGGAAGTCTCGCAGACTTTCAGAGAGATCGAAGGTTTGGAGATCGTGGGCAATTATTGGTTTGCCGCTTAGGTGGCTCTCTAAATCCTCTTCCAAGAGATTGTTAGTATCCCAGTAGAAGTTTTTGACCGAGGGGTATTCGAAATTGACAGCTTCTTCTACAATGCGACTCGTATTGTCAGGAAACAGTTGGTATACGATTGCTCGATCTACCTTTAATAGCTGCTTGACCTGCTCGGTCACAGTTGCCAAAATTACTTGTACATTTAAGGACTGGCGAATTTGCTGAGTAATACCTGCTAAGGTCTGCTGGTTTTGTAGTTGCCGTGAGATCGCGGATTCTGCCCGTTTCCGAACGATTAACTCGGCTTGGAGTTGTTGGTAAAGGTTGACCTGTTGAATGGCGATCGCCAATTGACTGGTAAGTTGTTCTAGCAAGCTAACTTCCCAAGCTTGCCAATCTCTAGGAGCAGAACACTGGTGTGCAATCAGCAATCCCCATAGCTTTCCTCCCTCTTGCACGATCGGAACGACCAATTTTGCCCGAATCTGAAAGTCAGCCATAAACTGAACCATACATTCTAAAACAGGATCTCGATCGCGATCGGCGATCGTATAGACATTTCCCACGGCGTAACGTGCATAACAACTGAGAGGAAAGGCTTCTGGGGGAAAAGTAACACCCAAAACTCGACCCCAAGGTTCAACCACTGATTCTGTTACAACCCTCCCCGTACAATCGTCAAAAATCTGATAGACCAAAACCCGATCGGATTGAATCAGTTGCCGCACATCATCTACGGCAGTTTCAAGAATGGAGACTAGATCGAGGGAATCGCGAATCCGTTGTAAAATTGAGGCAAAGAGTTTCTCTTTTTCTAATTGTTGCTTTAGGGTTTCTTCAATTTGCTTGCGATCGCTAATATCCCGTACGATCGCCACGACTTCATCCACATCGATTGCTACGATCCGAACTTCTTCATCAACCAGACGGTTGTGTTTTAAAAACTGATGTTCGTAAACTTGCAATTCGCCAGTTGAAATTGCCTGCTCAATTGCCTCTAACTGTCGTTGCAGTAAATCGGGAGGCAGCACCTCCGATAAGTGACGATTGATGATTAAGAAATCCTCTGCATGACTGCCTCTGGGTTGAATAAAATCCAAACAGAATCCATCTCGCCTCAGCCGTAATAGCAAGTCTGGAACTGCTTCTAAAATGGCACGATTTCGCGCTTCACTTTCCCGAAGTGCCATTTCTGTACGCTTACGTTCAGAAATATCACGAAAAATCCCCAGATTAATGATTTGTCCGTTGAGTTCAACCACAGTGCTAATTATATCAATAGGCACTGTACGACCATCTTTTCGCACGGCAAAGGCATCGAGAAATTTTCCAGAACCAGTTTTGATGACATCAGAAAATGCGGCAAAGTACTGCTCAGATCGATCTCTTGGATGAATTTGAACAATGTGTAAATGCGTGAATTCATCCCTTGAATAGCCCAACATCTCTTCGGCTTTGGCGTTGGTCTCTAGGATGTTGCCCTGAGCATCGGCAAGGATAATGGCATCGCCCGCACATTCCATGATCGATCGATATCGTTCCTCACTTTCCCTTAAATCTTTTTCTGCCTGCTTGCGATCGGTAATTTCTCTTGAGACCCAAATCACTGAGTTTTGAGATAATGGTGAAATCGTAGCTGCAAACCAAGCTTCATGACCTTTCATGTCTAAGTTATACTCAACATTAATGGCGGTATTCATAGCTAAGGTCTGTTGAATGTAGCCCACAAATTCCTTTGCCTTATCTAGGGGAAGGAGATCGTATTCGGTTTTGCCAATGATATCCTCACCAGAAGTGATCAAACCAGACGCTTGCGTGTTGGCAACCTTTAAATATTTACCCTCTCGATCTTTAACGAGTACGAGATCGCTCATCGCACTAAAGAGCGTTCGCAATTCTAACTCGGATGTCAGTAATGCCTCCTCTACAGATTTTCGCCGAGTAATATCTGATTCCGAGCCACTCATGCGAATGACATTGCCGTTACCATCTCGCAACGCCTTGCCTCGATCTAAAAACCACATAAAAGAGCCATCTTTCTGCTGAACTCGGTATTCCACCTCAAAAAATTCTGTGTTCCCAGCAAAGTGATTGGCAACTGCTACCATGACGCGATCGTAGTCATCAGGATGGATATTTCTAAACCAATCTTCTAAGCTATTAACTATTTCCTCGCTGGTATAACCGCGCATTTGCTTCCATCGCTCGGAGAAAAAGATAGTATTTGCTTGAACATCCCAATCCCAAATCCCATCGTTGGCTCCCTTTAATGCCAACTGCCATCGTGCTTCACTTGCATTTAAGGCAAGGGTACGCTTCTCAACCCTATTTTCTAATTTTTGGTTAAGTTCATATAGAGCTTCTTCCGATCGCCTGCGCTCGATCGCTAAACTCGCCAAACTAACCGCCACATTGACAAGTCCGAGGTCTTTCTCAGTAGGGGTCTTAGGTTCTTGATAGTACATCGCAAAGGTTCCTAAAACCTCTCCAGATCTAGCAATAATTGGGGTAGACCAGCAAGCTCGTAAGTTATGCTGTAAAGCCAGATCGCAATAATCGCTCCAGAGCGGATCGCTGGCAATATCTGTTACAATTACTGGCTCTTTACGATAGACAGCCGTACCGCAGGATCCCACACGTTCTCCGATTTGAACACCGTTAATTGCGTTGTTATAGGCTTCTGGCAAACTCGGGGCGGCTCCACGCCATAGTTGTTGCCGATCCAGCAACAAAATGGAACCCAACATTCCCTCTGCCTGCGACTCAATGACGCGAACGATCAAATCTAGAACTTCCGAAAGCTTAACATCCTGTGCGAGTAACTCTAGTACTTGCCTTTGACCTGATAGGAGTTGCTCTTGCTGCTTGCGATCGCTGATATCGAGCTGAATTCCAGTCATGCCTATGGGATTGTCGAGATGATCTAAAATTGCTTGCCCAAAAACATGGAGCCAGCGAATTTTGTCATTGGGTAGCAGAACCCGATATTCTAGATCGAGGTTAGAACCACTGGCGATCGCCTGCCAAATTAAGCGATCGACTCGGCTCCGATCTTCAGGATAGATCGCGTTCAGCCATGCATCATAGTCAGGTGAGATCGTACTAGGCTCGTATCCCAATAGTTGGTAGTTCTCATTGCTCCAAGTTATCGATCTATTGTGTGTGTGTAATTTCCAAGTTCCAGCTTTAGCTGCACTCAGAGCAAGAGATAGTTGCTTTTCGCTGTCTCGGAGGGATTCTTCTATCTGCCTGCGGCTGGTGACATTAACAAGAGAAATTAAATGGGCAGGGCGATTGTCCCAAATCGTAAGGGTAGAATGCATCTCGGCAGTTAAAAATTTACCATTTGCCTGTAAGAGTTCAATTTCTTGAAAGCCACCCTTGCCTATGCTAGGGATACCCAGTTGCCGCCCAATTAAACTTTTTTTATGCCTACCCAGCATTTTCTCGGTCGAGGGATTGGCAAATAATATTTCTCCATCAAAATCAACGACTAATAAACCATTGACTGTATTTTCTACGATGGTTTGAAGTTGGTCGTCTCGCTGTTGTAATGCCTTGGATAATGACCGATGCTCAAATACTTTCCGAAGCATCACAGGTAGAAGTTTGAGGTAGTTAGGGGTTTTTAGGATGTAGTCTTGAGCGCCTCGCTGCATCCAGTCAATCACAACTTCTTCTGCACCTAAATCGGCTTGAATAATGATAGGAATTTGTCGAGCTTGTAATTCTGAAAAAATTTCTAATGTCGGACTGACGCCAGTACTAACCTCTAAAATTGCAATATCAAACTTATGGGTAGCAATCAGTGTTTTGGCTTCGGAAACAGAAGGCGCGATCGCGTACCTGTAGGGTAAATCGACGGTTGCGACATATTCTTCAAATGTCGTCGAACTTGTACCACTAGCTTGGATGAAAAGAATCTGCATATTTTTAAGCGATTGCTAGGTACTCCTACTATTCCCCATTGTAATTTCTAACGATCGCGATCGTGAAAACAATAAATACTACGCGAGAATTGACTGGTTTACTCCTGGAATCTTCCCTTTAATTTTGCTTAATCTTGCTTGCCTCCCTTAAGGATTGGATTTTTTTGAGACTAAAAGACTCTGGACAATTGCTAAGAGCTGTTTTAATCTTACGGGTTTTGATAAATACTCATTCGCCCCTGCTGCCAGACATCTTTCGCGATCGCTAGATTTTGCCAAAGCCGTGAGCGCAATAATGGGAATGCCTGCAAGTTGAGAATTGGTGCGGATCTGACGAATCGCCTCTAACCCATCCATTTTTGGCATTTGAATATCCATCAAAATGAGGTCTGGCATTTGGCTAGTAGCTAACTCAATGGCTTCCAGTCCGTTCTCTGCCAAAATAATTTTGTAGCCTCGGCTTAGCAGATAGTTAGAGAAGGTTTCTACACTGGCAAGATTATCTTCTGCTAGCAAAATCAAATAGTCAGAGGGTTGATGGGTTTCAGCAAGATCGACCTGTGGTGAGTCGGTAGATGGAATTGCTGAAGTGAATTGCTCCATATTCCTGTTGTAGGGTAAGCATACTGAAAAGCAACTTCCTTGCCCGACGACACTGCGCACTGTAACGTCGCCCCCATGTAGGTTTGCAATCTGTTTTACTAGGGTCAATCCCAACCCCGTCCCTGAATATTGACGGCTCAAACTACTGTCGATCTGCACAAAGGGCTTAAACAATTTGCCAATATCCTTAGCAGCAATGCCAATGCCCGTATCAATGACCGAAAAACGGATAGCATGGGGAAATTTAGCTGAGGGAATCAAGCAAGCCTCATGATTTTCTTCCCCAGAGGTTTCGCTCCTGACCTCCAGTCTGATTTCTCCGTCTGGGGGGGTAAATTTAACGGCATTACTCAGTAGGTTAATCAACATCTGCCGCATTCGGCGTTCGTCAACCTGTATTCTTGCCAAATCAGGCTGGATATTGAGGTTCAGGCGAATATTTTTCTTAAATGCCAGTTGCTTGACAAAGGTAATACTTGAATCGCAGAGATGCTTGACTGAAACAGAAGAGAGTTCAAGCTCTAGTTTGCCTGCCTCAATCTTTGAGACATCTAAAATGTCCGAAATTAATTCCAATAAGTGCCTACCACTTTTTTCTATGGTGTCGATCGCGTGATTTTGGCGTTGATTGATTTCACCATATACAGCGTCTTGCAATCCTTCTGACATCCCCAAGATCGCGTTGAGCGGCGTGCGCAGTTCGTGGCTCATGTTAGCGAGAAATTCGTCTTTGAGGCGAGTAGCGCGGGCAAGTTCGATATTGGCAAGAACAAGCCGTTCGTTTGCCTCTCGCACTTGGGCTTCTGCGATTTTGCGATCGCTGATATCGCGGACAGTAACTAATACTTCATCTTTGCCACAGGGAGTTACGCGTACCTCTTCGTATTCCAACTGATTGTATTTCTGGACTTGGTGCTCGTAGATTTGGGTTTCTCCCGTAGCGAGAGCTTGCTCAAACACGGCTAACTGCTCCGCAAGCGCTTGGGGCGTTAGAACCTCGGAAAGGTGATGTTCGATCGGTATAAAGGTTGTTTTTACGGGAGTAGAAGGCATCATACAGTCGATACAAGTGCCATCTCGTTTTAGTCTCAAGAGCAGATCGGGCAGAGCGCTGAGAATCTCTTGTTTACGGGCTTCGCTTTCGATTAGCTCTGCCGTTCGTTCTTTAACTCTTTGTTCGAGTTCTTGATTGAGCTGTCGTAGAGCTTCCTCAATAGCCTTGAGTTTGGTAACATCTCTTCCCACAATTACAATTCCTTTACGGCTGCCATCAGGATTAAATAGTGGCACTTTCGTAACATCCATAATTTTGATGGAACCATCGTGTTGCGGAATTCTTTCCTCGATATAATTAATTGCCCCACTCCGCCAAGTCAGCTCATCCGATCGCCCGCAATCGATTAAGGCATCATGATAAAGTTGACTATGTTTGGCTAACTCTGCATCTGTTTTCCCTAAGTACTCCACGCCTGACAACTGGAATAGTCTTAGTCCGGGGTCATTACAGACCAGCCACCTGCCTTGGGCATCTTTTAAGTAAATTGAATCAGGAATCGCGTCAATCAAGGTACTGAGCCAATAGGTTTGGTTTTGGAGGGCTTTTTCTATGCGATCGCGTTCGGCTTCGAGCCGTTTTCTCTCGCTAATATCCTGAGCTAGAGCGATGTCATAAAGAGGTTTCCCTTCTTGGTCTCGCACGAGGGAAATGCTTAACGATACCCAGATCGCCTGACCATTTTTGTGAAGATATCTTTTCTCTAGATGAAAACTGTTAATCTCAGCACTTAGCAGTTGTTGGTAATAGGTAAGATCGGCTTCTAGGTCATCTGGATAGGTGATTTCTTGAAATGTTAGTGATAATAGTTCAGCTTCAGAGTAACCTAGTATTTTGCAGAGATAGGGATTGACTGCTAAAAACTTTCCCTCTGGCGAAGCAAAGGATATCCCGATCGCGGCTGTTTCAAACATGTTTCGAAAACGCGCTTCACTTTGGCGTAGGGTTTCCTCAGCCATTTTGCGATCGCTGATATTCCGAATAATCGATAATACTTCGCTGTTATTAACCTTAACAATCTGTACTTCCTCATACTGAAGCCGATCGCCAATTTTATTTTGCTGTTCAAAATGCTGCACTTCTCCTGTCGCCAAGGCTCGTTCGATCAGGTGCAACTTACGCTGAGCCACATCAAGGGGTAAAAGCTCTGAAAGATGTTTGCCAATTGGGTCGCAACCATCTGGCACCAAATCAGCCACGCAGTTCGTTGAGAAGATCTCCAAATAGATACCTTCTGAACTAACGCGATGAATTAAGTCGGGAATTGCACCTAAAAGCGCTTGCTTCTGTAATTCGTTCTGGTGCAGTGCATTTTCTATCTCTATTTTGGACTGAAGTGCCGCAGCAAGTTCCTGCTCTAGCTCGAAATTATGAATCTGTAAGAATTCCGAGCGATCGCTTTCAGAAGAAACACTAGAAGTTTCTGGTCGCGAGATCGCATTCAAGAGGCTAGCTTGCGAAATATTACCCCGCAACTCGCCGCGATCGCTCACTAACGGCAAATGGCTAATATGATGGCTTTGGAAGAGACTGAGAGGTATGGATATGTCGGTAAATTCTGACTCTCGCAAAGTGATAGGGGAAGGTTCGATCGCGTCTGAGATTGAGATTTCTGCCAAATTTTGCCCAGATCTGCAAAGACGGATCGCATCTGTTGCTGTAAAAATGCCTACGAGATGCCGATCTGCCTCCACGACCAGTACTCCCGATGAATTATCCCTATCATCGATCGAAGCGATCGCATCCATAGCACTAGCAGTTGAAGCGATCGTCGGTGGGTTGCGATCGATCGCCAAGTTTAGGTCAATTTGGACAAGATTGATGTCTGACATAGGCTCTAACGGGACATTTTTCTTGAGTCATGAATGTCCAAAAATAGTTGTTTTTCAAACCGACGATGACGATCGCCCCTCTCCTTAAAGCAGTATAGCTCACAAAAAAACTTACCCAACCAAAGTTAACAAAAATAATTCAGTATATTTTTAGCAATTAAACAAAAACCTAAATGTATCTTCACTTCCATAACATCTCGCCCCCCTTCGTAATGCCTTAATCTGTAATGAATCGTGATACGATATTGTGAACTTCAATCTGTTTTTACCCAAGTATTAAGAGAATGAATTTAAATGGCTAAAAACCCATACTAGGCTACCTTAATGGTGCAATCTAGAGGTTAACGAAACATGGGAAAACCCCGCAGTAGAATTACTAATTATGCCTCTTAGTCTATGGTTCAAGAGCAGCCAAGTTATTTAAACAGAGCGGATTTAGAGTTTCCAGGTGGACCGTTACCTCTTAACTCACATCTTTATATCGATCGACCTCCATTGGAAGAACTTGTCTGTCAGGAAGTTCAAAAGCCAGGAAGTATTATCCGCATTCAAGCACCTCGTAAAATGGGCAAGAGTTCGTTGCTCGCCCGACTAATTGACCATGCTGAAATACAAGGCTATAAGGTTGCTCGATTAGACTTTCAGGAAGCTGATGAATCCATCTTTAGTAGTTTAGACAAATTTCTGCGCTGGTTTAGTCTGAATATCAGTCGGCGGTTACGTTTAAAACCTCAATTGGATAACTATTGGGATGATGAAATCGGTAGTAAGGTCAGTTGCACCTATTATTTTGAAGATTACCTGCTCGAACAGGTAGATACTCCCCTTGTTCTAGCCTTAAACGAAGTCAATCTGATCTTTGAGTATCCTGAGATTGCCAAGGAATTTCTGCCATTATTGCGCTTTTGGCACGAGCAGGCCAAGCAAGTAGAAGCCTTTCAGAACTTACGCTTGATTATCGTGCATTCTACTGATATTTACGTGCCACTCAAGATTCATCAATCCCCTTTTAATGTTGGGTTACCAGTTAGACTTCCTGAGTTTAGCTTGATACAGGTTCGGGAATTAGGAGAACGTTTTGGCTTCGATGGCTCAAACGTATTGGAAACCAAGCAATTGGAATCCCTATTGGATATGGTGGGAGGGAGTCCCTACCATTTATCGCTAGTATTCTATTATCTAAAATGCGAAGAACTATCCCTAGAACAAATCGTCCAAACTGCCCCTACTCTTACGGGAATCTTTGGTTCGCATCTCCAAGATCTGCTATTTAGGCTGCAACAGGATATCGCCCTGCAAAAAGCATTAGAACAGGCGATCGCATCCAATACACCCATAGAATTAGATGCCAACATTGCTTATAAGCTCAATAGCTTGGGGGTAATGAAACTGCATGGCAATCGTGCCACCTTTAGCTGCGAACTCTATCGACAATTCTTTCATACGCAGTTGTCGGGAAAATCGTCGGACGATGCCTTATCGGTTAGCATTGCTCGATTAAAAGCCTTAGAAGCCGAAAATTTACAGCTAAAGAGTCTGGTGGATACGGATGCACTGACCCAAATTGCCAATCGCCGCCATTTCGATCGCTATCTTGTCATGAATTTATTACAGGCCGTGCGGACAAAAACTCCGATCGGCCTAATTTTGATAGATATCGACGACTTTAAAGCCTACAACGATACCTACGGGCATCCTGCGGGGGATGATTGCTTGTTTCGGGTTGCCAGTGCCATTCATAACTGCCTCAAGCGTCCAGGGGATCTGGCAGCACGCTATGGCGGTGAGGAATTTGCCGTGATTTTACCTCAAACGGATACCGATGGCGCTGTCAAAATCGCCGAAGTAATTCGGCAAGCGATTCGGAACCTAGCCATTCCCCATGCCAATTCTAGAGTGGGTTCGGGCATCGTTACTTCGAGTTTGGGCATCATCAGTGCCATTCCCCATGCCGAAAGCGATCGCCATAGCTTACTTTTAGCAGCGGATGAAGCCCTTTATCAAGCCAAGCAACAGGGGCGCGATCGCTTGGTACTTGCTAACCTTCATCCCGAGCATACATCTGAAGATGACGAGACTTGGGATCATATTCTCACGCAACTTGATGAAATTGAACGACGAACGGAAGAAAACTAGGATAGAAAGATTGGCGTGATAGAGAGTAAGCGATCAGTGAGGCAAATCGATGTATTACCAGGTGGGTGGAAGTCTAACCAGTAACAATCACAGCTATATAACTCGACAGTCCGATCTCGACCTTTACGAAGCACTCAAACAAGATGAATTCTGCTTTGTACTCAATTCGCGTCAGATGGGAAAATCATCGTTACTCGTTCGCACCCGTCACCGTCTTCAACAGGAGGGCTATGCCTGTACGGTTGTGGATATGACCAATATTGGTAGCGACAATATTACGCCATTGCAATGGTACAAAGGTATTGTCACTGACCTATGGCGAGGGTTTAAACCATTACGAAAATTCGATTTAAAGACTTGGTGGAATGATGAGAGCGATCTCTCCCTATTGCAGCGCTTAAGTCGATTTATTGATGATGTCCTACTCAATGAAATACCCGACCAAAAGATCGTTATCTTTATTGACGAAATCGATAGCATTCTCAGTCTGCCTTTTCCCGTGGATGATTTTTTTGCCTTTATCCGTTTTTGCTATAACCAACGTGCGATCGCGCCAGAATATAAGCGCATCAACTTTGCCATCTTTGGTGTGGCGACTCCCGGCGATTTAATTCGCGATCGTAAGCGCACTGCCTTTAATTTGGGCAAAGCGATCGCCTTGAGCGGATTCACCCTAGAGGAATCGCAACCCCTAGCGCAGGGATTGGTGGTACAGGAAGGAAATGCCCAGATCGTACTTCAGGAAATCTTAAATTGGACGGGAGGGCAGCCCTTTTTAACGCAAAAGTTATGCCAGCTTGCGATCGGCTACAGTCAAGATGCCGTTAGCGGGCAGCTTACCATTCCCCCTGGTACTGAGGCCTATTGGGTTGAGAATATGGTGAGAGAGAGATTGCTTAAATCGTGGGAATCTCAAGACGAACCCGAACATTTGAGGACGATTCGCAATCGCATTCTCAACCATCGCGAATTTTCGGGGCGACTGTTGGGAATTTATCAGCAGGTACTGCAATCTAGCACGAGTAAATCACCTGCCGTTCCTGCCGATGATAGCCGCGAACAAGTCGAACTAATCCTATCGGGCTTAATCATCAAAGATGGCGGTCATCTTTGTGTTAAAAATCGCATATATGCGGAAGTATTCAATCTCGATTGGGTTCAGCAGCAACTGAACAACCTGCGCCCCTATTCTCAAATGCTAGATCGCTGGGTACTCTCCGATCGCCAAGATGAATCGCGGTTGTTACGCGGTCAGGCACTGCGGGAAGCGCAAGCATGGGCTCATGGAAGATGGTTGAGCGATTTGGATTATCAATTTATTGCCTCTTCGGTGGAGAGCGATCGCCATCAAGTCCAACAGGCATTGGAGGCAGAAAGAACTGAGGCCGTGGAAGCACAACTGATTGCAGTGAAAAAAAACATGCGTTTGCAACGATGGTTTTTAGGCACAGTTAGCCTCGCCCTACTGGCTACTGTGGGCTTGGGGATTGCGACCTTTCTGCAATATCGCCAAGCTCGCCAGAGTGGGGACGAAGCCAAAATTAGCGCCGTTAAAGCTCGAACGAGTGAGGTTGAAGCCTTAATCTCTTCCGCTTCAGGGAATTTTGATTCCCATCGTCAGCTAGAAGCTTTACTCCAAGCACTTGAGGCGAGAACCAAACTTAAAAATGTAGGAATTCCCGATCTCGAACTAACTCAAAAAGTCCAAACTATCTTACGAAAAATTGTAGATGGCATTACCGAGACTAACATCCTATCTGTGGGTGTGGGTGTTAGGGATGTGGCGATCGCCCCCAATGGAAAACGAATTGCCACGGCTAGCGTAGATGGCAGAGTTCAACTATGGCAGCCTGATGGCAAACTTATCAAGGATTTGCTAGGACATCAAGGAATCGTCTATTCTGTGAAATTTAATCGCGAGGGCACGCTGATTGCCACAGCCTCAGCGGATAAGACCATAAAACTTTGGCGACCCGACGGTACGCTTGTGAGAACGATTAATGGCGATTTTCCTTTCCAAAAAGTTGAGTTTAACCCCAATGGACAACAGCTTATTTCCATCAATAGCGATCGCAAGACCCAACTATGGGATATCAATGGAACGCTAGTTAAGGAACTACCACCAAGCTTATTAGCTACATTCAGTCCAGATGGACAATTTATCCTTTCGATTGCGCCTATTTTGCCCAGCCGCAAACGCGGATTGCAAACCACTGACCCTGCCGCTCAAGTTGAATCGTCGGACGAACCAACGCCACCACCGAACACCAGACTGATGCGAACCGATGGCAGCTCGATCGCGGAGTTCCCTACAGAAAGAGGCCCGATTTTTGCGATCGCATTCAGTCCCAATAGCCAAACCTTTGCAACGGCTTCTGTGGATGGCAATGTGAGTATCTGGGATATGAATGGCAAACGGTTAAAACAATTTATCGGCCATGAATCGAAGGTACAAGCGATCGCTTTTAGTCCTGATGGCAAATGGATGGCAACCAGCGGCGCGGACAAAACGTTGCGCCTGTGGCAGGTAGAAGGGGGCTTAGATAAAAGCTTTTACGGACACCAAGCCAACATTCAAGGTCTTGCTTTTAGTCCCGATGGTCAATGGTTGGCTTCTGCCTCTGATGATGGCACGGCAAGGTTTTGGCAACCCCATCGCCCCTTATGGGATATCCTCTCCAGTCACTCAGATGTGATTCTCCGTATCGCATTCGCACCAGATAATTCCCAGTTGCTCTCTGTCTCTGTGGATATGCGGATGAACTTCTGGCAGCGCGAAACGGGGGGAGATTTTAATCTCAAGCCCCATCAAGAGTTTATTAATTGGATGGCAATTTCGGGTTTAGCCTTTAGCCCTGATGGCAAGCAAATTGCGATGGCATTTCGAGAAGGGAAAGTTGAAGTTCGGCGACGCGATGGTTCGATTCAACAGCTTGATGCCAAAATTGGCTTGAGAGGAGCAGCTTTCAGTCCTGATGGCAAGGCGATCGCGGCGGGGAGTATCGATAATACGGTTAAACTTTGGACTAGAGATGATTCAGGACAGTTTATCGATCTTCCTAGGGTACTTTTAGGGCATCAAGGTGCTGTCAACAGTGTAGCCTTTAGTCCCGATGGCAAACTGATATTGTCTGGTTCGGGAGATAAGACCATTAAACTTTGGAATCCAGATGGTACTTTACTTAAAACATTGACCGAGCATAAGGCTGGCGTTACCTCCGTGAAGTTCAGCCCCAATGGCGATTGGATCGCCTCTGCCTCTAGTGATAATACGATTAAGCTCTGGCGAAAAGATGGGACTTTCGTGAGAACGTTCAGCGAT
Organism: Tumidithrix elongata BACA0141; assembly: GCF_036349135.1. Classification (NCBI taxonomy): domain Bacteria; kingdom Bacillati; phylum Cyanobacteriota; class Cyanophyceae; order Pseudanabaenales; family Pseudanabaenaceae; genus Tumidithrix; species Tumidithrix elongata. The sequence continues at coordinate 10,450 of NZ_JAZBJZ010000036.1, read as the reverse complement.
CGCGCTACAGGTTTAACCAACACCAGCCACGCAGCCAGCGTGACAGATGTGGGATTTAGTCCCGACGGTCAGCAACTCGCATCTGCCTCTTACGATGGAACGGTTAAGGTTTGGCAACTTGATGGCACGCTGGTGAGAACGCTCACAGAACATGAGGGTACGGTAGAAACTGTTGCCTTTAGCCCTGATGGCAAAGCGATCGCTTCGGCTGGCACCGATCGCCGCGTCATCGTGTGGCATCTGGACAAGATTTCGCAACTCGATGAATATACCTTTGCCTGCAATTGGGTGCGAAATTATTTAAAAAACAGTAGTGCGGTAACGCAAAAAGAGCGCGACCTGCTTTGCAAAGATATTCCCTAGAGCCAGAAAGATTTCGGCGAAATATAAACCTTACTAAGCCACGAATATCTTTAATTCGGCAAATAAAGCCAATTTGGAAGAACATGCAAAATATTGCTATTGCATAATACATAAAATGTGATATAATCTCGCCCAACTTTCGCTTCGCGATCGCTCCCACACAGTTAGTAGGCTCATTCACGCCAACGGCATTGATTTTTATGTTGAGAAAACACCTTACTCCGCTATCTATTGCATTTTCCTTGGGGTTAGCATCACTATCCTGCGGTATCGCTACCCCTGCGATCGCGCAAAATTCTTCATCTTTCCCTGATGATGCTGCATTAGTACCGACCACAACCCCTACACCATCAACATCATCAACACCAACGGCTTATACGCCATCTAGTCAATACATTGTTTACCTAGCTAACGTAAACCCTACAGTCATGCCACAGGTTAAGGCGATCGCGCCCGACGCCTTTTTTAGCCGTTTAGATTCTGGTCAGAAGGTGCTGCAGATTGGTCGGTTTAATAATATGAACTTAGCCCAAAAAAAAGCCGATCAACTTAGACAAGCAGGTCTATCTCCTGAGGTTAAACCTGTATCGACAAAATTTGCCAGTGCGCTTCCAACAGTTCCTTCCGCAGTTCCTGTAGCAACAACGCCTAAATCGACAACTCCTGTGGTTTCTGCGCCACTTCCCAATACATTACCATCGGTTCCAACTACACCTAGCATTCCATCTTCAATACCTACCGATCCCAACAACACGGGTGGTATGCAGCAGATCGCCAACGTACAACCCATTCAAATTGAAAATAGTAATGTGCTTCCTGGCGTACCTACGACGAGCATAGACCAGCAAACAGGTGGAACCATTGAAATCAATCGTTCAGTGCAGCCAATTCCTGTTACGCCAGTCCCCACTACGTTACCTCCAACCGCAGCGATCGACCCTACTCCCACGGCTATTCCTAATCCATATCGCTACTTTGTGATTATTCCGACCACTTCCTATGTGGTTTTACAACGGGCTAAGATGGTTTCTCCGAATGCTCAAGTGAGAACCTCTAATCGCGGGCCATACATTGAAGTGCAAGGCTATCCCGATCGCACAGGTGCGGAAGCATTAAATGCGGCGATGAGAAAACAGGGCTTTGATTCCAGAGTGGCTTTTTTCTAATTTGATGTAGGCTGAATCAACCCATATTCCACAGATAGAGGCATCAAAATAACGTCAGTTCGGGATAAGAAAACCTGAAACGCTATACATCCCAAGGATTCCCCCCAGCCCCCCTTGAAAAAAGGGGGGAGAACTTACTTGTCCCCCTTTTTCAAGGGGGATGCCCTATCGGGCAGGGGGATCAAACCGTTCGGTTCCAGCAAGTCGGCTTGATTTGTTCCGAAATCCTTAACCCAAACTCAGGTAAAATATTGTTTTTTGTGATTCCTATAAGCCTGAAGAATGTGGGTTTAGTCCGTTTGCGATCGCCACAAACCGATCGGGATCGATCGCAAATAGAGCGGGGCGTTCTGCTGTTGGCTGAATCATCCCTGCCATAAAGTCTACCTGCCAGCGTTGAGCGAGTTGGGGTGGCAAGGTCATTAACTTATCTTGAGAAAGTCTGAGGAGCCCAGGCTGAGAATTACTGGGCAGAGACGCCATCACACCATCACCAGATTGGATCACGAAAAGAGATGGTTGCTCTGCAACCGCCGAACCGCCTAGCACTAGAGGAGCAGCAGGTTTGACAGGTTCTTTGCCAAACAACAATCTTCCCGCATCGACGATTGGAATGGATTTCCCTTCAAATGTCACTTTGGGTAATATTTTATTCTCAAGGGGCAGGACGCGATAGATAGCCGTCACAGGCAATACAAACCAGGCAGCTCGCAGACGAAACGCAACATACTGTTGTGAAACCTGAGCTTGGCGGTCAGAGGCGCGGCGCGATCGCAAAGAGGAGAGTGAAGCCATAATAATTAGCTTTGAGAAGATGAACTAGATGAAACTGAAATCGTGAGTTGAGACAATGTACGTAATAAATCTTGCTCTTTAAAGGGCTTAGAAAAATAGCCAGATGCGCCCAGCCGCATCGCCAGATCGCGGTGCTTAGCGCCACTACGTGAGGTCAGCATGATCACCGGGATATCTTTACTGGCATCGTGAGCGCGGGACTGGGCTAAGAACCCAAACCCATCTAACCTCGGCATCTCAATATCGCAGACCACAGCGCGGACATTGGTTCCAGCCAGTAGCTTTTCGATCGCCTCTTGACCATCTTTTGCCTGTTCGACCCGAAATCCTGCTTTTTCGAGGGTCATAGCAAGGAAGCGACGAACATTAATCGAGTCGTCAACAACCATCACGGTGGTGCGGCGATCGCGCTTGCCAAAAAACAGCGATTGAGTCTGTCTAGGCACGGCATCTGTAGAGAACGACCATTCCAGTAGTTTATCTAGATCGAGCAAAGGCACGATCCGTCCACCGCCTAAAATTGCACAACCAGAAAAGCCCTCTGGCAGAGGGAGATGTCCCTGCACCGTGCGGGTTGTGACCTCTTGTTCGCCCCAGTAGCGATCGACTTGGAAGGCAAAGGGGATGTTATTAGGAGCTGTAACCAAGGCGAGGGGCTCATCAATAATGGGCTCGATAATGCTGTCGATCTGCTGTTGGGGTCGGGCAAAATTTAAGCGATCGCGCAGGCGTAAAAGTGGAACGGCGTAGCCTTCCCAATCGAATACTTCTTGCGTTTTGCCATTCATAGTTTGGGGATTAGGCGTAATTTCTAGCGATCGGAGGAGTAGCATTTCCTCGATCGCACTGGTGGGAATTGCCATCATTAAGCCGCTACTCTCAACCAAGAGTACGCGGGCGATCGACAGCGACATCGGAATGGTCAGGACAAATACGGTACCTTTCCCTAGTACGGACTCCACAATCACATTGCCACCAATCGATCGCAGGTTGGAACGCACGATATCCATACCTACGCCACGCCCTGAGAGGGTTGTGACGCGATCGGCGGTACTAAATCCTGGCTCAAAAATTAAATCGAATAGGTCGGAGTCACTGGCGCGATCGACTTCGGTTTGGCTCAATCCCATTTCCAAGGCTTTCGCTCGGACTTTGGTGAGATCGATGCCGCCACCATCATCGCCGATCGTAATTACGATCTGATTACCACGGTAGCCTGCCGCGATTTCGATTTTGCCTTTGGGGGGCTTGCCGCGTTTGACACGGGTGTCAGGGTCTTCAATACCGTGGTCGAAGGCATTGCGAACTAGATGTAATAATGGCGCTTCGAGCACTTCCAAGATCGAGCGCTCGACGAGGGTGGAACTCCCGCGCACGAAAAGTTCTACTTGCTTGCCATGCGCCAAGGATAATTCTCGTAACATGCGGGGAAATCGACTGAGAACGTCATCTAACAGACGCATGCGTACTTGAGCGATCGCTTTTTGCAGTTGAACGGCGGCGCGTCCCAGTTCGCGTTCTGTTCCTTCGGTATCGCTAAGAGCCGTATCGATGTCACCAAAAACTTCTTGGAGTTGCACGATGCTGTCCATGATTTCGCGAGAGAGTAGATGCATTTCGCTATAGCGATCCATCTCAAGTAGGTCAAACCGATTGGCAAAGCTCGAAGAATCCTCACTTTCACTGCTCCTGAAGCTCCTGAGCCGATCGCGCTCAGAAACTGCAACCAGTGGCTCATAGGAGGTGGCAACGCGATCGTAGGTCTCCCGTAGTTGGGTATTGGACTGCTCCAGACCATTGACACGTAAACCAAATAACTGCACCAAATCGCGCATTCTTTGCAGTTGCAAACGCATACTGCTACGCTCGGCATTGAGTCCGCCAATTTGATTGGTAAGGGTTTTGAGATATCTCACGGGAATGCGCACAGTGGCTTCATCGGAGTCATCGCCGATTGTGGTGGGTTCAGTTGGTAGCTGTGGTGCGAGTTGGGGTGACGGAACCTCAATCTTCTCGGCTTGATTGGGTATCGCTAAATTCTCTGATTGCTTAACCTCTAACTTCTCAACTTCCGACTTCTCAACTTCTGTCTTCTCAGCTTCTATTAGCGTTCGATCGCTCAGAGGGGATATGAAAAACTGAGATGGCAGGAGGGCAAATTGGCTAACCAATACTAGGGCTTGCGATCGCCGCCAAATATCTAAAGCCGCCACTGCTACCTCATGCAGATCGTGGGTATTGGCTTCAAGCGTCTCAGTAATTTCATTACAGAGCGAGACAAAGGGAGGTAGGTCTAGAATCTCGCCCAAACAACCGAGTTCTTGGCTGGCGATCGCAAATTCTTCCCGCAGTACCTTCGTATCAGGATCGGCAATCACTCCTTCTAAGCGTTGCAGACAGGCATCTACCTCTGTCTCAAACATCAGGAGTCGCATATCCTGTCCTACTTCGGCAGAAAGAGCTGCAGTTTCATCTTGAGCGGACAGTTCGCCTAGCAGTTCTTGCAGTCGCGCAAAGGTTGGCAAAGCATTTTCCTCTAACCAGATCGGTTCGATCGCGATCTGTTGTTTGTTCTTGACCGCCACCTGCCCCATCGTGTCGAGCGCTTTTAGAAAAAGTCCCTCCACTTCGCCAGTAATTAACTCAGTTTTACCGACGCGCAGAACTTTAAATGAGTCCTCTAGGCGATGGGCAATCTCGCTGAGCGACTCAAACCCCATCATCGCAGCGCCTCCTTTGACCGAGTGCGCTGCGCGTAGCACCTTATCGATTGACTGTCGTTGCAAGCCGCGATCGCTCATCCCGATCACCTCCGATTCGATCTCATTTAGATAGTCGCGGGCTTCGTCAAGAAATTGCAATCGAATTTTCCACTCTTGCGCATCTACCATAGTTGGCTATCCTAATCTAAGCGATTTTGCTATCCATTCCCTTTGCATCAGAACATTATTCCTTTTTCCATGCCAGAGCGTTTTTGAGGATTTAAGTTTCCCCCCTCTACCCTGCGGGAAGTCGCTTCGCGGCTAGTGCAGGGGGGAATTAAGGGGGGGAATACACTCTAGGCTGAGTGAAGGTCAGCGATCGATGTCGAACTGAGTCGAAGCCTAGGCTTCAACCTTAAATGTTTCGACGGATGCTTGCAGTTGGTTAGCAACACCCACTGTGTCTTGTAGCGCTTCAGACACATCCCGCGAGGTTTTGGATGATTGGTGAGACATCGTAGCGAGATTTTGCATTAATGCTTTCACCGCCTCTGATGTCTGTACCTGAGACACAGTTGCCCCTGAGATACTTTGGAATAGCTCATTAACCTGCCGCGATACTTCCACAATCTGTCCGAGACTCTTTCGCGCTGATTCTACCTGTTGCGTACCAGCCACAACCTGCTCGGTGCTAGCTTCCATTGCTTCTACCACCTCACTGGTTTCTTGTTGAATATTGGAAACAATCCGTTCGATTTCCTTCGTAGCTGTAGCTGACTGTGTTGCCAAAGCACCCACTTCTTCGGCAACTACGGCAAAGCCTCTACCTTCTTCACCTGCTCTGGCTGCCTCAATACTGGCATTCACGGCAAGCATGTTGGTCTTGAGCGCAATCTGATCGATTAGCACGACCACTTTGGAAATCTGTTGTGAAGCTTCACCCAGTCGTTTCACCTTTTTCGCTGTTTCTGCCACGGTTTGCCGCAGTTGCAAGATACTTTCTGCCGATCGCTCGATCGCCTGACTGCCTGATTCTGCAGTATTTGCCGCCGTACTTGAAGCATCGGATGCCTTTTTGGCATTGCGTGCCACATCTTGAATCGATATGGTCATCTTTTCTACGGATTGCAGCGCATCGTCGAGTTGTTGGGCTTGGAGCATTGCACTTTCAGCCAGACCCCGAATCGCCACATCATTGGAACTGATCGAGGTATTCACTTTAGCCGTCGTCTGTTTTACCTGCGTTACAACATCCCGCAGGTTTTCGATAATCGCGTTAAAAAAGTCAGCAACAATCCCAATTTCATCATCGCTGATCTGAGCGCGAACCGTTAGATCTCCACTGGCAGCGCCTTCAACTTCGTTAAGTAGGCTGAAAAGATCGGACTGAATCTTTTGACTGCGTTGCTTTTCCAACTCGGTTACAGCCTTTTGCTCCAAAAGACCCAAACCGCCTAGGGCTTGCCCAATACTAAATGCCTTTTGCTTGAGAAGTTCGATTTCTGATTCTTGCCATTGATGTAGGTTGTTACAGTGATGGGCAATTAATAATGCAGTTAGCTCACCCGCACGGAAAATGGGAACGACAAGATTGGACTTGATCCGCAAGCGCTGCATCAATGCCAAATGATCGGGATGGAAGCCCGCATTATAGACGTCATTGTTTGCGACAATCCGTCCTTTTTGATAGGCTTCGATTAATACTTGACCGATGCAAGGATCGTGAAATTCTTCTGCTTTGGCACTGGGTAAACCTGGAATCGTTGATTCGGCATTGATTTCACCCGACCAATCGGGCTTGAACTGATAAACGACCAAGCGATCGCAATTTAGCTCTGCCCTGATTTCAGCCAAAAGCTGCTCAAAAGGCTCTACCAGCCCCATAATATCGCGCATTCTAGAAATGGTTGCCAAAATCCCTAGCTGTCTTGCTTCTCTCGTTTGCTGTTCTAACTGATTGGTTTGTTGCCCAACTAGATTAAAGAAAGAACTGGACAGGCGATCGATTTCATCGCTGTCTTTGGTCGAGTCGTTCGCGATATCGTCTGTGGCAGCCATTTTGTTACATTCATCCAAAATTGGTTGCAGCCGCTTGTTGAGATTTCGGACAAAGAGCAACACAATAATTGCTAGCAAAAGCGTCACACCAAGGGCACTGCTTAAGGTTGTGATCAGCACAGGCGTGTAAATGACAGATTCTGGAACGATCGCCAGAAAGAGCCAGTTTGTACTGGGCAACCGCTTGTAATAGATCAGATTGCCTCCAGATCGAATGGAACCTTCTTTCCCTTGTTTTAGCTGTGTTTCGATCGCGGCAAATTCGGGAATCTGTTTGAAATCGACCCGTTCGATCGCTCTTTGGAGATCGGGTGGGTATGCCAGCATCTTGCCTTCCTCACTGATTAAGGCAAAGTAACCTCTATCCTGATAGACCTTATCGTTGGTGAGACCCTCTGCGATCGTGGTAACGTTCACATCCGTACCAACTACCGCGATCAGTTTACCTTCGTCGTTCCTTACAGGCGCAAGGTAGGTTGTCATGGTAACGCCGTACCATGGATAGGTTTCAGTCCAGAGGGGTTTGTTTGCGGCAACGGGCTGTTTGTAGTAGTTTTGGGTAGGGTAATTATCATCTTTAAAAAGCTCTGAATAAAAGACTTTATCAAAAGGCGCAGGAAGGCGAGTCCCTTGTTGTTCTTTTTTCCCCTGATCGACATAGTAGTACGGCCAAAACCATTCCTGCTTTGGCAAAATCCCATAGGGAGTCTGACCAATACCAGCCGCCATTGCTAGGGCGGGGCGCTTATTGAAAAACTCAAACACTAAAGCCTTGTAAGCCTCTAGTCTTCTCTCTCCATTCCTATAGGTGAAACGGCTGGAGGCGGCTAAACTTTCAGTAAACTCTTTGACTTGATTAAGTTGGATTTCCACCTCAAAGGCTTGGATGTCAAGGGATGTTTTCACATCATTTACTGCGGCTTTCTCAATTCTCTGATAAAAAAGTATCGATATGCCACCAATTCCAACCAGAGCGCCGCTAAGTACCCAAACAAACAGACGAGAACCAAGAGACTTACGGCTAATCACATTTCTCTTGTTTACTCTAAAGTTGCGAGGGACTAAGGTAGGCCTTGGATCGGATAGATTTGCAGCACGATTACTGGCTCCATTCAGGTTTGAGGTTTGAGGCTCAGACTCTCTTTGTTTCGTAGATGACATAGGTTCTCTCCCTTTAAGTAATGAATTAAGCAGTAATGAACTAAGCAAGTAAATCAGGTTTTTGGAAGTTCTAAAATTATGCAGAATGAGATGTTATTTTTTCTGCATTAAGTACCCATAAATTTCCTTGAGATCTACTTACACAACCCTCCAAATAGGGCATTAAATTAGGCTCGACAATTCCATCGGGTGAGGAAATCTCTTCTAAGGTCAGTCGGATCACATCTTTTACTGCCTCCACAGCAATTCCTAACGGCTCTCCATCCGCCGATCTCAGAACTGCAATCTGATACTCTCGCGAACTCGGTTCCAATAGCCCTAACCCAAACAACTGGGGCAGATCGATCACCCAAAACACCATGCTGCGATGGGCGATCAAACCCAAGACATGCATGGACATATTGGGGAGTAAAGTCAAGCGATCTCTAGGTGCGACAAATGTTTCTTGCACCTGATGCAAGGGAACCGCCACAGTAAACTTTGGCTCCAACTGCAAAGTTAAATAGGGTAGTCCCGCTACTTCTAAAACTCGTTTTTCAGTTAATTCGATAACTTGGTTTGCCATCTATTCTTCTCCTGTTAGCGATCGCACGGCTTTCAATAACTCCTCTCGTTTAAAAGGTTTGGTGAGATAGATGTTAATGCCCTGCTTCAATCCCCACATTCGGTCTAACTCTGTATTTTTGGAAGTGCAAGCAATTACGGGCACTGTTTGTTCGCTCTTTTTAATGGCGCGACACAGTTCCAAGCCACTCATACCTGGCATGACTAAATCGGTAATTACAACTTGGGGCTTCAACTGCTCAAATTTCTGCAAGCCTTCTTGACCATCCACAGCACTGATTACCTGATACCCAGCTTCGCGTAGGTAATTGCTGACTAATTCCCGCGCTGAAGGTATATCATCAACTACCATCACTGTTATCATCTTTTTACCTTCTTGCTAATTAGCTAAATTTACTGGATTTACCCAAGAACCTATACAACGGAACGAACTGCCCGTAGGATATCTTCTCGCGTAAAGGGCTTAGTGATATAAACGTTAATCCCCTGTTTCATTCCCCACAATCGATCTAGCTCTTGATTTTTAGAAGTACAGGCAACAACGGGCACATCCTTTGTAGCTGGATTTTTTTTGAGATTGCGACAGAGTTCCAGTCCGCTCATATCGGGCATTACCAGATCGGTTAGCACCACATCCAGACTTTTACCTGCAATTTTTTTGAGAGCTTCCTGCCCATTACTCGCAGTAATCACTGTAAACCCAGCTTCGATCAGATAGCTCACAATTAGCTCTTGCTGGGAAGGCGTATCTTCAACTACGAGAACGGTCGTCATAATGATTTCGATCCTTTATTTTTAGTTTGTGAGATTTTTAACGAGTTGTTTAGATTAAATGTCGCATGACCATATTGAGCAGATCGGCGCGGGTAAAGGGTTTGGTAAGATAGTCAGTTGCCCCTGCCATTCTTGCCCTAGCGCGATCGAGCAAGCCTTTATGTCCAGTTACCATCACCACAGGCGTTTCCTTAAAAATATGGGTTTTGCGGATTAGCGTACAAAGTTGATAGCCATCGACATTGGGCATGCCAACATCGAGCAAAATCAAGTCTGGACGAATAGAAGCTAATTTCATCAATGCTTTGAGTGAGTCATTGATTAAAGAGACCTCATATTCTTCACCACCTAGTAAACGTTCGATCTCATTTAACATTGCCTGACTATCATCCACACAGGCAATCTTCCAAGTTTTCGCCTTTTCCTTAATTAAGGATTGGGTTATGCTGTCAAAATCTTGATCTTGGCTGACATTACTGCCTGCTGATTCCTCCTCTACAAAACTTTCTGCTTTTTTTTCTGGAGCTAACCGATGGAATCGCGGAAGCAAGTCAAAGGGCGAGACAGGATCTCGGAGTAAAACTGCGCCATCGCGAACCAATGGCAACAACTGCTTGGCAACGGCTAGATCGTCTCGACCAAGCATGGCTCCTAATTGCCGCAGATTAAATCCTTTAAGCATTCGCCCCAACCTTTGGACGGTATCAGCGGGCATTCGCTTTTCTGCGATGGTTTGGCTAACTAGATAGGGGCATTGATAGGGTGAAAACAGGGTTGGCCCCATCTCTTGCCAAGATTGCAAACGCTTGCTCACTAAGAGCGTGTTTGAGAAGTTTAGGGTAGAAAAAAAGCCCCCAAAGTTATAGG